>NZ_JBEZDT010000008.1:273272-274013 GCF_040648455.1 Catellatospora sp. NPDC049133 | reverse complement strand
GCCCCGGCGACCGGTATCGACGCCTACGTGTGGGTCAAGCCCCCGGGTGAGTCCGACGGCTCCTCGTCGCTGATCCCGAACAACGAGGGCAAGGGCTTCGACCGGATGTGCGACCCGACCTACACCGGCAACCAGCTCAACGGCAACAACCTGACCGGTGCCCTGGCCAACGCCCCGATCTCGGGCGCGTGGTTCCCGGCCCAGTTCGCCGAGCTGATGGCCAACGCCTACCCGCCGCTCTCCTGACCGACGGCTGATCCAGGGGCATCCTTCGCGAGAAGTTCGCGGGGGATGCCCCTCGCCGGTTTGTCGATCGATGGTTGCGGATGGTCGAAGCGTGCGTGGTGGCAAGTTTTGCCATGTATCGTTCGAAGCAGCGCATGGACAAAATGGTCGGTCTCGTAATGAACGGCTGAAATGGTATATATCGGACAAGTAGTGGAAGCGTCGTCTCGCGATCGGACGGCCGATCACGAGGATCTCGATTCGGGCGACCGCAGGTGGTGCAAGCGTCGGCCATGCCGCCAATCGACCCTCCTGAAGTGACTGTTGTCGCGCAAGTAAGTGATGCGAGATCGACGCGCTATAAATCGGACTTACATGCACAATAATCCACAAAAGAGCGGCGGGGGGGGGGGGGGGGGGGGCGGGCCCCCCCCGGGGGGGGGCGGGGGGGCGGCCGCGGCCCCGCCCCCCACCGACCAACACCCCCCCCCCCCCCCCCCCCCACCCCCACCCCCG
>NZ_JBEZDT010000008.1:0-273262 GCF_040648455.1 Catellatospora sp. NPDC049133 | reverse complement strand
AAGAACAACACTAAGAGATCTTCTCCGACGGGGGGGGGGGGGCCCCCGCCCCCCCCCCCCCCCCCGCCGTGTGGGCGAACGTGAAGGTCAGCGGGCCAGGCCGACCCGGTCCAGGATCCAGGCCGCCACGAACGCCTCTTCCTTCCAGGCGTCGTAGCGCCCGGACGGGCCGCCGTGACCGGCGCCCATCTCGGTCTTGAGCAGGTACTCGCCGCGCGGGGCGGTGTGCCGCAGGGCCGCGACCCACTTGGCCGGCTCGCTGTAGCGCACCCGTGTGTCGTTCAGGCTGGTCACCGCGAGGATCGCCGGGTACTCGAGGTCGGCGACGTTCTCGTACGGCGAGTAGGCCTTCATGTACGCGTACACCTCGGGGGATTCCAGCGGGTTGCCCCACTCCTCCCACTCGGTGACGGTGAGCGGCAGCGACGGGTCGAGGATCGACGACAGCGGGTCGACGAACGGCACCTGCGCGACGATGCCCGCGAAGGCCTCCGGGGCGATGTTGGCGACCGCGCCCATGAGCAGGCCGCCGGCCGAGCCGCCGCGCGCGATGATGCGGTCGGGGCTGGTCCAGCCGCTCTTGGCCAGGTGCCGCGCGCACGCGACGAAGTCGGTGAACGTGTTGCGCTTGGCCAGCAGCTTGCCGTCGTCGTACCAGTGCCGGCCCAGCTCACCGCCGCCGCGCACGTGCGCGACCGCGAAGACCACGCCCCGGTCGAGCAGCGACAGCCGGGGGATGGAGAACCACGGGTCCATGCTCGACTCGTACGAGCCGTAGCCGTAGAGCACCAGGGGCGCGCTGCCGTCGACGGGCGTGCCCGCCTTGCAGACCAGTGAGATCGGCACGCCCGTGTTGTCGTCGGCGGTCGCCCATACCCGGTGCTGCTCGTAGTGGGCAGGGTCGAACGGCTCGTCGGCCGGGCCCTGCAGCACCGGCTTGCGCTTGCGCAGCAGCAGTTCGCCGGTGGCCACCACGTAGTCGAAGACCGAGTCCGGGGTGACCATCGAGGCGTAGGTCAGCCGTAGCTGGTCGGTGTGGTAGTCGGGGTTGCCGGACAGCCCGACCGTGTAGAGCGGCTCCGGGAAGGTGATGTCCCGCGGCTTCGAGGTGGGCTCGCCCGAGGTCGGGAACAGGCGCAGGCCGGTCAGGCCCTCGCGGCGCAGCGACACCACGTACTGGTCGGCGAAGGCGTCCACGCCCTCCAGGCGTACGCCCTGGGTGTGGCCGATCAGTTCCTGCCAGTCCGAAGGGTCGGCGACCGGGGCCTGGGCGAGGGTGAAGTCGGCGGCGTCGCGGTTGTGCAGGATCAGCAGCCGGTCGCCCTGCGGCTCGACGGAGTACTCCAGGCCCTGCACGCGCGGGGTGACCACGGTCGGCGCGGCGGTGGGCTCGTCGGCCGGGATCAGCCAGACCTCGCTGGTGACCTTGCTGTGGATGTCGATCTGGATGAAGCGCTGCGAGCGGGTCAGCTCGACGCCGATCCAGAAGCGCTCGTCCGCCTCCTCCAGCACCAGGGCGTCGTCGCCGGTCGAGCCGACCGCGTGCCGCCACACCCGGTGCGGGCGCCAGGCCTCGTCCACGGTCAGGTAGAACAGCTGCGTGCCGTCCGCCGACCAGGCGCTGCCGTAGAACGCGCCCTCGATCCGGTCGGGCAGGATCTCGCCGGTGGCCAGGTCCTTGATCTGGAGCGTGAAGCGCTCCTCGCCGGTGTGGTCGGTGGAGTAGGCCAGCAGCCGCCCGTCCGGGCTCACGTCGAGCGTGCCCAGGGCGAAGAAGTCGTGCCCGGCGGCCAGTTCGTTGCCGTCGAGCAGGATCTCCTCGTCGGCGGGCGGGGCACCGTCGGCCGGGGTCGGCGGCGCGGTCTCGCCGGCGGTGACCGGGCGCCGGCACTGGATGCCGTACTGCTTGCCGGCCTCGGTGCGCGCGTAGTACCAGTAGGCGCCCTTGCGGACCGGCACCGACAGGTCGGTCTCCTGGGTGCGGCCCTTGATCTCGCCGAACAGCGTCTCGCGCAGCCCGCTCAGGTGGGCCGTGGCGTGCTCGGTCCAGGCGTTCTCGGCCTCCAGGTACGCGGTGACCGCCGGGTCGTCCTTCGTCTCCAGCCAGGCGTACTCGTCGATGACGTCGTCGCCGTGATGGCTGCGCGTGCTCGCGATCCGCGGTGCGACGGGGGCCGTGACCGGCCCGTTGGGGAGATCGGAAGTCATGGCGGTAACGCTACCGGCAGCCCGGGTGGGAAGGCAGTGGTGATTGCCGGAACCGTCGATGTTGACTAGTATCGAACATATGTTCTAACGAGCTTTGTGCGCTGCGTGAGGATTTCCGTCTCACGTGTCGCCAGCCCGCCTTGCGCGGGGTGAACTGTCAGGAGCGGCACCTTCCATTCGGTTGGAGCGAGGGATGACGGCACCGGTGCGTGAGGAATCCGAGCTGGACGGGTTGCGGCTGGGCTGCCCCGTGCGCCCGGCGGGCCCGCTCGACACGGTCGACGGCGCGCTGGTGCGCTGGGTCGCCGCGCCGCATGACCTCGCCGAGGCCGCCGCCCTGATGCGCCGCGCCCACGAGCTGGGGCTGACCGTGCTGCCCCGGGGCAGCGGGTCCAAGGCCAGCTGGCTCGACCCGCCGCCGGTGGTCGACCTGCTAGTCGACCTCTCCGACCTCGCCACGCTGCACTACGACCCCATGACCGAGCAGCTCACCGTCGGCGCGGGCGCGGGGGTCGCGGCGACGCAGGACGTGCTCGCCCGGTCGGGCCGCCGGCTGGCGCTGGACCCGCCGTCGCCGCGTGCGACGTTCGGCGGGGTGCTGGCGGCGGCCGAGTTCGGGCCGCTGACCCACCTCTACGGGCCGCCCGCGGTGCAGGTGGTCGACGCGACGGTGGTGCTGCCCGACGGCACGGTCACCACCGTGGCCGACCGCGCCCGCCTGCTCGGGTCCAGCATCTTCGACCTGCGCTGGACGCATCCAGGCGGGCCGCACCCCGCCTGCCTGATCGTCGAGGTGACGCTGCGGACCTATCCGCTGGCTCCCGCCGCGTCCTGGGTGGTCTGCCCGGTGCTGCAGCCGCTGCAGGTCGCGACCCTGCGCGACGACGTGCTGGCCGCGAATCTCGCCCCGGCCGCGATCGAGCTGGACATGCCGGGCATCCGCCGCACCCCGCAGGCGGGCGGGCGGCGCGACGCCACCGGGGTGATGGCGGTGCTGCTGGAGGGCTCGCCGGTCAGCCTCGCCGACCGTGGCCGCCTGCTGGTGCGCCGCCTGGGCGGGCACGCGTACCTGACCACACAGGCCCCGCCGTGGTGGGGCAAGTATCCGTTCCGTCCCGGCGAGGTGGCGGTGCGGCTCTACGCGCCCGAGGGCGACCTGCACTCGGTCTGCTACACCCTGGTCGACGCGATCGGGTCGCCTGTGCCGGTGCGCGGCAGCATCGGGGTCGGGCAGGCGTGGGCCGCGGTGCCCGGCGAGCTGCCCGCGGGGCGGCTGGTGTCGGTGCTGGAGACGTTGCGGGAGGTGCTGCTGGCGCGCAGCGGCTCCGCTGTGGTGCAGGCCGCCCCACCGCACCTGCGTGAGCTGCTCGCGCCGTATCGCGTGCCATAATTCGTACGCTGTGATCGACTTCAACGAGCCGGTGGGTTACCCGGCAGACGCACCCGCCTCCCAGGAACTTTTCGACCGGGCGGCGGCGATCGTGCCCGGCGGTGTGAACTCGCCCGTCCGGGCGTTCCGCGCCGTCGGCGGCACCCCGCGATTCATGGTTCGCGGCGAGGGCCCCTGGCTCTTCGACGCGGACGGCCGCCGCTACGTGGACCTCGTCTGCTCGTGGGGCCCGCTGCTGCTCGGCCACGCGCACCCCGAGGTCGTCGCGGCCATCCAGGCCGCCGCCGCCCGGGGCACCAGCTTCGGCACGCCCACCCCGGGCGAGGTCGAGCTGGCCGAGGAACTGGTCGCGCGCACCGCCGCCGAGCAGATCCGGCTGGTCAACTCGGGCACCGAGGCGACCATGTCGGCGATCCGGCTGGCCCGTGGCTTCACCGGCCGCACGAAGATCATCAAATTCGCCGGCTGCTACCACGGCCACGTCGACGCACTGCTCGCCGCGGCCGGTTCCGGCGTCGCCACGCTCGCGCTGCCCGACTCGCCCGGGGTGACCGGCGCGGGCGCCTCCGAGACGATCGTGCTCAAGTACAACGACCTGGACGCGGTGGCGCAGGCGTTCGAGACGCACGGCGCGGACATCGCCGCGATCATCACCGAGGCCGCCGCGGGCAACATGGGCGTGGTCGCGCCGCGGCCCGGCTACAACGCCGGCCTGGCCGAGATCGCGCACCGGCACGGCTCGCTGCTCATCATGGACGAGGTGATGACCGGCTTCCGGGTGTCGCGCTCCGGCTGGCAGGGCCTGGAGCCGGTCGACGCCGACCTGTGGACGTTCGGCAAGGTCATGGGCGGCGGCCTGCCCGCCGCGGCGTTCGGCGGCCGGGCCGAGGTGATGTCGAAGCTGGCCCCGGCCGGCCCGGTCTACCAGGCGGGCACCCTGTCCGGTAACCCGCTGGCCTGCGCCGCCGGTCTGGCCACGCTGCGGCTCGCCGATGACGCGCTGTATGCCAGGCTCGACGCCACCGCCGCGACCATCGGGGAGCTGGCGACGAAGGCGCTGGCCGAGGCGGGCGTGCCGCACCGGCTCGCCACCGCGGGCAGCATGTTCTCGATCTTCTTCGCCGACGCCGAGGTGCACGACTACGACGACGCCCGACGGCAGAACACCGCCGCGTTCAAGGCGTTCTTCCACAGCATGCTGTCGCAGGGCGTCTATCTGCCGCCGAGTGCGTTCGAGTCGTGGTTCGTCTCGGGCGCCATCGACGACGAGGCCCTCGACCACATCGCCGCCGCCCTGCCGGGCGCGGCACGAGCGGCGGCGGCAGCCGGGTCATGATCGAGCAAGGCGAGATCATCATGTGGTCGGCATGCCATCTGCCGAGCGCGCGGAGGGTGATCGGCAGATGAGGACGATCGTCCACCTGCTCCGGCATGGAGAGGTGCAGAACCCCGCCAAGATTCTGTACGGGCGGCTGCCCGGCTTCCAGCTCAGCGGCCTCGGCCAGCAGATGGCGAAGGCGGCCGCCACGGCGCTGGCCGACCGGGACATCACCTACCTGGTCTCCAGCCCTCTGGAGCGGGCCCAGCAGACCGCGCTGCCCTTCGCCGAGCAGCTCGGGCTCGACGTGCACATCGACCCGAACCTGATCGAGAGCGGCAACTACTTCGAGGGCATGCGGGTCGGCGCGGGCGACGGCGCATTGCGTGATCCGCGCCACTGGTGGGTGCTGCGCAACCCGATGACGCCCAGCTGGGGCGAGCCGTATCGGCTGATCGCGGCCCGGATGATCCTGGCCCTGCACGCCGCCCGCGAGCACGCCCGCGGGCACGAGGCGGTGTGCGTGTCGCACCAGCTTCCGATCTGGACCCTGCGCATGGCGCTGGAGGGCCGGCGGCTGTGGCATGACCCGCGCCGCCGCCAGTGCGGGCTGGCCAGCCTGACCTCGTTCGTCTTCGAAGGTGATCAGTTGGCGCAGATCACATACTCCGAGCCGGCAGCCCACCTGGGGACCGGAGCCGGGCGCGGGGCATGATGGGGCGCGTGACATCACGCCCCCGCACCCGCCGCGCCGTGCTGGCGCTCGCCGTGGCCGGGCTGGCCACGACCGCGCTGGCGGCCTGCGGCGATGACGAGAAGCCGCCCGCCGTCGGTGACGTGCTGCGCTTCCCGGCCACCGAGCGCAAGGCGGCCCCGGCGGTCACCGGTGAACTGCTCGACGGCGGCGCGTACGACATGGCGGGCAAGCTGGGCAGCGTGGTGGTCGTGAACTTCTGGGCGAGCTGGTGCGCGCCCTGCCGACTGGAGGCCGCCGACCTGGAGCAGGTCGCCAAGGACACCGCCGCCTCGGGCGTGGTCTTCCTCGGCATCAACAACCGCGACGACCGGGACAAGGCCAAGGCGTTCGTGGCCGCCCGCAACTCGTACCCGAGCATCTTCGACCCGGGCGGCCGGCTGTCGCTGCGTTTCGTCGACGTGCCCCCGGTGTCCACCCCGTCCACGTTGATCATCGACCGGCAGGGCCGGGTCGCCGCCGTGCTGCGCAAGGCGACCAACGCCGCCGAGCTGGGCCCGATCGTGCGTGAGATCGCCGCCGAGCAGGCCGGCTGATGGGTGCGGACTTCGCCGCCGTGGTCAACGGCGGGCCGCTGGTGCTGGCGATCGCCGTCGCGGCGCTCGCCGGGCTGGCCAGCTTCCTGTCGCCGTGCGTGCTGCCGCTGGTGCCGGGCTATCTGTCGTACGTGACCGGCCTGGTCGGCGCGGACCTCGACGCCACGCTCGGCGACGACCGCACCGGCCTGGGGCGGGCCCGCCGCGGCCGGGTGCTGGCCGGCGTGCTGCTGTTCATCGCCGGGTTCGCCGCCGTCTTCCTGACCACCACGATCGTCGCGGCGCAGATCGGCCGACTGCTGCTCACCTACGAGCGGGCGCTGCAGGTCGGCATCGGCGCGCTGATCGTGCTGTTCGGCTTGGCCTTCCTCGGGGTCATCCCGGGCCTGGACAACGAGAAGCGCATCCAGAAGCTGCCCCAGGCCGGGCTGTGGGGGGCGCCGGTCTTCGGCGCCGTCTTCGCGCTGAGCTGGGTGCCGTGCCTGTCCCCGACGCTCGCCGCGGTCGGCGCGCTGGCCGGCGCGTACGGCGACACCGGCCGCGCCATCGTGCTGGGCCTGGCGTACTGCCTGGGCATCGGCATCCCGTTCCTGGTGCTGGGCCTGGGCATGCGCAAGCTCACCGGCGTGGTCGGCTTCATCCGGCGCAACTCGCGCTGGGTCACCCGCTTCGGCGGCGCGCTGCTGATCCTCGTCGGCCTCGCCCTGATCACCGGTGCGTGGGGCGACTTCGTGATCTGGCTGCGGGTCACCTTCGGAGCCGGGGAGATCTCCATATGAGTGGGCGCCGCACGACCCGTCGCGTCGGCACGGTCCCCGGGAACGCCGCATGAGCCTCACCGAAGCCGCCGTCGAGAACCGGCCCGCCGACGAGCCGCCGCACCGGCGTACCCCCGGCTTCGTCGCGGCCGGATGGGCCGCGGCGCGCAACGGGTGGCGGCAGCTGACCAGCATGCGCACCGCGCTGATGCTGTTGTTCCTGCTGGCCGTCGCGGCGATCCCCGGGTCGGTCCTGCCGCAGCGCGCGGTCAAGGTCGAGGACGTGCAGGGCTTCTACGCCGCCAACCCGAAGCTCGCGCCCGTGCTGGACCGGCTGTGGGGCTTCGACGTGTACGCCTCGCCCTGGTTCGCCGCGATCTATCTGCTGCTGTTCACCTCGCTGATCGGCTGCATCACCCCGCGCCTGCGCGACCACGCGAAGGCGCTGCGCACCGCGCCGCCGGACGCGCCCAAGTATTTCAACCGCCTCCCGCAGGCGGCCAAGCTCGACCAGCCCGTCGACGAGGCGGCGGCGAAGGCCGCGCTGCGCGGCTGGCGGACCGTACGCCGCGAGCAGGCCGACGGCACGGTCACCCTGGCCGCCGAGAAGGGTTACCTGAAGGAGGCCGGCAACCTGCTGTTCCACAGCTCGCTGCTGGTCATCCTGATCGGCGTCGGGCTCGGCTCACAGTGGGGCTGGCACGCCGGGCGGCTCATCGTCGCCGGACCGGAGCAGGTCTTCTGCAACACCGTGCAGCAGTACGACGACTTCGGGCTCGGCCCGCAGGTAGGCGCGGGCGACCTGCCCGACTTCTGCCTCGAACTCACCGACTTCCGCGCCGAGTACCGCGCGGACGGCATGCCGATCTCGTTCGCCGCCGACGTGGCCGCGACCGACTCCGCGCACGGCGACCTGGGCCGGCACACGTTCAGCGTGAACCACCCGCTGCGCCTGGACGGCGCGAACGTGTACCTGCTCGGCCACGGGTACGCCCCGGTGCTGCGCTACACCGACGCGGCCGGGGTGACCCAGGAGACGGTGTCGCCGTTCCCGTACACCGACCCGACGCTGACCAGTGAGGGCGTGGCCGCGTTCCCGGACGCCAACGGCAGCGACAAGACGAAGCAGATGGCGTTCTCCGGCATTTACCTGCCGACCAAGGACGGGCCGCCGTACCTGCGCTCGGACCACCCGGAGGAGCGCAACCCCGCGCTCATGCTCACCGCGTACCGCGGTGACCTCGGGCTGGACGCGGGCATCCCGAGTTCGGTCTACGACCTCGACCAGCGCCAGCTGGACGCGGGACGGCTGAAGAAGTACGGCGAGCCGAAGCTGATGCGGCGCGGCGAGACGTGGACCCTGCCGGACGGCAGCAAGCTCGAGTTCGTCGGCACCCGGCAGTGGATCACGGTGTCCATCCGGCACGACCCGGGCGAGCCGATCGTGCTCGCCGGCGCGGTCCTGCTGCTGGTCGGCCTGCCGCTGTCGCTGTACGGCAAGCGCCGCCGGGTCTGGCTGCGGCTGCGCGCCGACGGCACCGCCGAGGCGGGCGGCCTGCCCCGCACCGAGTACCCCGGTTTCGAAGACGAGTTCCGTTCCCTGGTCGAGAGGTGGCAACGGTAGTGGCAGAACTGTCCGACGGCCTTCTGGTCGTCACCCTGCTGTCGTACCTGGTCGCGATGCTGCTGCACGCGGGCGAGTACGCGTTCGGCACCCGCGGCCGGATCGCGAACGCGGCCGCCGCACCCGCCGCCGCCCCGGCGAGGGAACTCGTCGGCGCGGGCGCACCGGTCGTCGAGAAGGCCCCGCACGCCTACGCGGCCCCCGCCGTCGACGAGCCTTCCTCCGCTGCCGGTGGCCGGTCGCGCGCCGCGTGGCTCGGGCCCGCCGCGGTCGGCGCGACGATCCTCGGTGCGGTCGCGCACGTGGTCACCGTGGTGACCCGCGGTATCGCCGCCGAGCGGCTGCCGTTCGGCAACATGTACGAGTTCGTGCTGTCGATCACGGCGCTGGGCAGCGTCATCTGGCTGGGCACGCTGTTCTTCCAGCGGCAGGTGCGCCACCTCGGCCTGTTCGTGATGCTGTTCGAGGTGCTGCTCGTCGGCGTCGCCGGCATGATCCTCTACACGCCGGTCGGGCCGCTGGTCCCGGCGCTGGACTCGTACTGGTTCGGTATCCACATCGGCGCGGTCATCACCTCGTCCAGCCTGTTCATGGTCGCCGGCGCGGCGTCGATCATGTACCTGGTCCGGACCGGCTACGACAACGGCAAGCGCGGCTTCCTGTACGCCTTCGGCGGCCGCCTGGCCAACGCCGAGGCCGTCGAGCGGCTCTCCTTCCGGCTGCACGCCTTCGCGTTCCCGATCTGGACGTTCGGCGTCACCGCGGGCGCGATCTGGGCCGAGGTCGCCTGGGGCCGGTACTGGGGCTGGGACCCGAAGGAGGTCTGGGCGTTCATCTCCTGGGTCGTCTACGCGGGTTACCTGCACGCCCGGGCCACCCCGAGCATCAAGCGCTCCACCGCGGCCTGGATCGCGGTGATCGGCTTCCTGACGATGATGATGAACCTGTTCGGCGTCAACATCTTCTTCACCGGCCTGCACTCCTACGGCGGCGTCTGACCCCCTTGCGAACAAAGGAAGGGCACCTTCTTAACGCTCCGCGTTAAAGAAGGTGCCCTTCTTAACCTCTGAGCCCTGTTGAGCTGGGACGTTGCTAGGACTTCCGGCGAGGACCGGGGCCGCCCCGGCGGTGGCGGGGTTGGGCGTTGTGGCGGGCGGCGGTCACCAGAGGCGGTCGATGAGGCCAGGGTGCAGTGCGATGCGGGCCCCGGTGAACGACTCCGTGTGCCGCCGTGCGGCCGCCGAGAAGAAGCCCGCCATGGTGACCTTGTCGAACAGGTCGCTGGCGAAGGGATCGTCGGGGGTGCCACCCACCAGCACCGCGCCCGGCACCAACTGCCAGCCGGCACTCTCGTAGAAGCTCTGCAGCTCCCGGTCACAGGTGAAGATGCCCAGGTCAGCACCGCTGAGACGGATCGTCTCGCGCGCGTGGGCCACCAGCCGGCGGCCGTATCCCCGGCCGCGGTACGCCACCCCGGTGACGACCCTGCTGAGCCCTCGGGCCTTGAAGCTCCGACCGTCGTGGCGGATCTCCTTGGACAACAGATCGAGGCCCGCGAGCACCACGCCGGCGTCATCGACCAGCAGCATCGCCACGGGGTCGAGTTCCGGATCATGCCAGTCGTCGCCGGCACCGGGTCCGCTGCCGCCCCCGGCATCGGACGCGGCACTGGCACCGGTGTCAGGCGGCCAGGCCTGTGCTTGCAGTGCCAGCACCTGTGCCCGCAGCTCGGCCGGCGTCTCCCGCTCGGAGAAGGTGACGATCCGCACGAGGCCGAAGGCTAGCGCAGCCGACCCGTGGCGTCGCCCCGTGGTTCACGGCACCAGCCGTCGCGACTCGCACCTGCCCTGCTCAAAGCCCTGAGACGTTAATAAGGGCACCTTCTATAACGCGGAGCGTTAAGAAGGTGCCCTTCCTTGCCCGGTCAGCAGGTGGTGGTGGTCCATGAGGTGTAGGGGCGCAGCCAGTCGAGGCAGTAGGTGGCGAAGTCGGCGCCGGGGCTGGTGGGGACTTCGGCGTTCCAGGGGCGCAGGCCGGCGTCGGGGGAGGTCTTGAGCTGGACGTTGTCGATCGCGAGCCGGGGGATGGTGACCGTGCCGGGGTCGGCGGGGTCGGCGTGGACCTCGACGTACTGCTCGATCTCGGCCTGGCCGGACAGCGGCAGCGGGCGGCTGGTGAGCAGGTTCCAGCGCTCGCCCCACCACAGCCAGGCCTGCCAGGACGGCTGCTCGCCGCCGGCTTCGGTCTGCAGGTGCAGCCACAGCTTGTCGCCGGGGGAGACCGCGTACTGGTCGTAGAAGGCCCAGGCGCGGGTGGCCGTGTCGTAGGTGTAGACGCGCTGGCGGGCATTGCCGGACCAGCCGGTCTCGGTCCAGCCGACCTCCAGCCACGCCTGCTCGGCGCCGCGGCCCGCCTTGGCCATGAACCGGGCCGCGACGAAGTCGTACGTGCCCTGCCGCACCCCGGCGTCGCCGACCTCGATCCGGCCGAGCACGCCCGACCAGCGTCCCCGCGTCGTCGCACCGAGGTGGTGGTAGCCGGGGCTGGGCACCGCGGCCGCGACGGGCTGCACCACGGTGGCGCGCGAGCGGCAGGCACCCGGGGCGGCCAGGCCGGCCGGTCCGGTGGGCGCGCTGGTGGAGGCGGGACGGCCGGTGGGACAGTCGGGCAGGGTGCCGGCGCCGGTCCCGGGGGTGCATCCGGCGGCGAGCGCCAGCAGCGCAGCCGCCAGGATCCTGGCGAAGCGGGGGTTCACATCCGGGTCAACCGGGCGGGACGGGCCGGAGTGACGATGGCGTACGCCGCAGCGCCTCGCCCCTCCCCGGCGGAGTGACGGGGCGGATGCGAGGATGCCAGCATGGCGGCACCGCGTTTCCCGTTCGACGACCTGCAGGGCTTTCTCGGCGCGCTGGAGCGGGCCGGCGAGTTGCACCGGGTCACCACCCCTGTCGATCCGACGCTGGAGATCAGCGAGATCGTCACCCGTACCGTGCGGGCCAAGGGCCCGGCGTTGCTGTTCGAGAAGCCGACCCGCGGCGTGATGCCGCTCGCGATCAACATCTTCGGCAGCGACCGCCGCATGGCGATGGCGCTGGGAGTGCAGGACTTCGACGAGATCGGGGCCCGCATCGGCGAGCTGGCCAAGCCGGAGCTGCCGCAGGGGTTCAGCGGCATGATGGACGGCCTTGGCAAGATCATGCAGCTCAAGTCGCTGCCGCCGAAGAAGGTCAGGAGCGCGCCCTGCCAGGAGGTCGTGCTCAAGGGCGACGAGGTCGACCTGAACATGCTGCCCGGCCTCGTCATGTGGCCCGGCGACGGCGGCATCTACCACAACTACGGTTTGACCCATACCAAGCACCCGGAAACCGGGAAGCGCAACCTTGGCCTTTACCGGCTGCAGCAGCACTCGCACAACAGCGTCGGCATGCACTGGCAGATCCACAAGGATTCGACCGCCCACCACGCCGTGGCCGAGCGCCGCGGCGAGCGGCTGCCGGTCGCGATCGCGTTCGGCGCGGACCCGGTGGTGTCGTACTCGGCGAGCGCGCCGCTGCCCGGTGACATCGACGAGTACCTGTTCGCCGGGTTCCTGCGCGGAGAGCGGGTCGAGCTGGTCGACTGCTTGACCGTGCCGCTGCAGGTGCCCGCGACCGCCAACGTGATCCTGGAGGGCTGGGTCGAGCCGGGCGAGCGGCTGCCGGAGGGCCCGTTCGGCGACCACACCGGCTTCTACACGCCCGTCGAGCCGTTCCCGGTCATGCACGTCGAGTGCATGACGATGCGCCGCGACCCGATCTACCACTCGATCATCACCAGCAAGCCGCCGCAGGAGGACGGGCCGATCGGCCTGGCCACCGAGCGCATCTTCCTGCCGCTCATCAAGATCCTGGTGCCGGACATCGTGGACTACCACATGCCCGAGGCGGGCGTGTTCCACAACTGCCTGGTGGTCGCGATCAACAAGCGGTACCCGAAGCACGCGCAGAAGGTGATGAGCGCCGTCTGGGGCGCGCACCTGCTCAGCCTCACCAAGCTGATCGTGGTCGTCGACGACGACTGCGACCCGCGCGATCTGCAGGAGGTCGCGTTCCGCGCCTTCGGCAACGTGGACTACGCGCACGACCTGGTGCTGACCCAAGGGCCGGTGGACCACCTCGACCACGCGTCGTACCAGCAGTTCTGGGGCGGCAAGGCCGGCGTCGACGCCACCCGCAAGCTGCCCACCGAGGGTTACACCCGCGGCTGGCCGGAGGAGATGCGGATGGCCCCCGAGATCGTCGCGAAGGTCGACAAGCGGTGGAAGGAGTACGGGTTCCCGGAGAGCCCGTCGCGGAAGGGTTGGGGCAAGTGAGCACCGCGTCGCGCGATGTCGCCGCGCCCGGCGCCGAGCTCAAGGAGCCGGGCCGGGTCAAGGCGTTCCTGAAGCTGGTCGCGATCGAGCACTCCGTGTTCGCGCTGCCGTTCGCGTACCTGTCCGCGCTGGTCGCGATGGACCGCACGCTCGGCCGGATCGACTGGCTCGTGCTGCTGCTGATCACGATCGCGATGGTCGGGGCGCGCACCTTCGCGATGGCCGCGAACCGGATCATCGACCGGCACATCGACGCGCGCAATCCGCGTACCGCGCAGCGTGAACTGGTCACCGGCGCGGTGAGCGTGCGCACGGCCTGGCTCGGCGCGGCCGTGGCACTGGTCGTGTTCATGGGCGCGGCGCTCGCCCTCAACCCGCTGTGCGCACTGCTCGCGCCGCTGGCCGTGGTGCCGCTGGTGCTGTACCCGTACGGCAAGCGCTTCACCGACTGGCCGCACGCGATCCTGGCGCTGGCGCAGGCGGTCGGGCCGATCGGGGCCTGGCTCGCGGTCACCGGGACCTTCGCCGGGTCCGGCCCGGCCTGGCTGCTCGGCCTCGCCGTGGGGCTGTGGATCGGCGGCTTCGACCTGATCTACGCCTGCCAGGACGCCGAGGTGGACCGGCAGATCGGCGTGCGCAGCGTGCCCGCCCGGTACGGCGTGCGCAACGCGCTGCTGATCTCCACGCTCACCCACGTGGTGACGTTCGCGCTGTTCGTTTGGTTCGGCGTATGGGTCGGCCTGGCCTGGCCCTGGTGGATCGGCCTTGCCCTGACCGCGGGTGCCTTCGCCTACCAGCACGTCATCGTGACCCCCACCGACCTGTCCAAAGTCAACCGGGCCTTCTTCACCGCCAACGGCTTCGTCGGCATCGCCCTGTTCGTCTTCGCCATCCTCGCCCTCTGGCTCTGACCCACCCCCGCGCCCCCCACCTGCCGCAACTCTTAAAGAGTCGCGGGGCGGCGGGTCATCGGTGGCCGAGGTGGCCGGTCCAGCGGGTGAGGAGGGTGTGGGGGACGGCGACGGTGTCGAGGACTTTGCCGGCGACGAAGTCGATGAGTTGCTGGGCGTGGGCTTTCGCGCCGCTGCCGTAGAAGCCGGGGCTGGCCGGGAGGACCACCGCGCCGGAGTCGATGAGTTCGACCAGGTGCAGCAGGTGGCTGCGGGTCACCGGGGTCTCCCGGGGCACGATCACCACCGGGCGGCGCTCCTTGAGGTTCACCTCGGCCGCCCGCTGCAGCAGGTCCTTGGACAGGCCGAGCGCGATGCCCGCGCACGCCGCCGTCGAGGCCGGGACGACGATCATGCCCTTGGCCCGGTACGAGCCGCTGCTCGGTCCCGCCGCGAGGTCGCCGGCGGGCCAGTAGCGCAGGTCGGCGTCGTCGAGCGGGGTATCCAGCCAGGTGGCCAGGTCCTCGCGCCAGTGCGCGTCCCGGAACGCGTGCCCGGTCTCGTCGAGGATGGTCAGCCGGGCCGCCCGGGACACGACCAGGTCGACCGCCTCCCCCGCCGCGCACAACCCGCGCAGCACGGCTGCGGCGTACGGCGTCCCGGAAGCCCCCGACACCCCCAGCACCCAGGGCGTACGCGGCGCGACATCGGCAGACACACCGATGACACTAGCCGGGTCCGTTGACCGGCTGGACACGGCTGCCTAGCCTCAGCGCATGGCAGCCCAGTCGGCTGGCGTCCGGATCGCGGTCGAGATCGTGGTCGACCGGCCTGTCGCCCAGGTCTTCGCGTACCTGTCCGATGTTCGCAACGATCAGCAGTGGTGGAGCGGCATCCACTCGTCGCGCCGGATCGGCGACGGCGGTGTCGGCACCTTCTACGAGCTGGACGCGACCCTGCTCCGGGTGCGGCATCAGACCCGCATCGAGGTGACCGCCCAGGACCCGCCGTACCGCCAGACGATCATGGTCCGCAGCGGCCCCCTGCCCTACACCGCCCACTACGAGTGGTCGCCCCTCACCCCCGACCGCACCCGCTTCAACCTGGTCGCCGAGATCGCCGCAGCCCGCCCCTGGGCCCGCTTCGGCCCCCTCCTCAACCCCCTCCTTTCCCTCCTGGCCCGCCGCTACTTCCGCCGCGTCCCCGCCCTCATCGAATCCGCCACCACCCCCTGACCCCGCCCCATGATCGCGACGATCTTGCGCGAACTGTTGCCCTTGTGGTCGTTTTGCGCGTGTCGTCCCCACAGCCCACGCAAGATCGCCGCCTGGGGCGGGGCGGGGGTCAGATGGCGTATTCGCCGAGGGGGTTGGTGTGGGCGTGGGAGTACATGTGTTCGTGGAAGCGGACGAAGCGGTCGATGAGGGTGGTGGCGCGGCGGTCGGGGAGGCGGGCGTCGAGGGCCGCGAGGCCGGCGGCCAGGCGGGCGCTGTGCAGTCCGTAGAGGCCGGCGTGGTAGGTGAGGCTGTCGGCGAGGGCGGTCAGGGCGCTGGTGGCGTCGGGGGCTCGGCGGGCGTGCCAGAGGGCGACGTTGGCCTCGCCGTTGACGATGTCCTTCTGCAGGCGGTTGAAGGCGGCGTCGGGGTCGGCGGCGAGCTGGTCCAGGGCGGCTTCGGCGGTGTCGCGGCCGTCGGTGTCGCAGGTGCGTGCGATGCGGTTGATGAGAGCGTGCTGCTGAACGGGGGGCATGCGCAGCAGGCGGGTACCGAGGTCGTTCTGGAGGCGTACCAGCAGGGCGGCGTCGGAGAGCACGTCGCTGAGGGTGCCGTCGGCGAGCACCGCGCGGTGTACAGCAACCGGGGCCAGCAGGTCGTTGAGCACGCAGACGAAGTAGGCCAGGGTCGGCAGGACGAGGATGCTCTGGCCGCCGAGTGCCGCCAGGTCGAGCCGGGACAAGTGCTCGGCGCGCAGCGTGCGCTCGACGGCCCGGTAGCGGTCGGCGAGGCCCTGGCGCACCAGGGAGGCGGTGGGCGTGCCGTCGATGCCGTCCACCAGGTCGCGGCAGCTCTCGACGTTGGCCACGAGCGCGGCCCACAGGCCGTACTCGACGTCCTGCAGCAGCGGCGCGTCGGCCCCGACGTGGCGGGCGTAGTCCTCGGCCATGCCCGCGCGTTTGCTCTTGACCAGGCTCTGCTCGAAGCCGGAGGCGTGCCGGGCGGCGTCGCGTGCCGGTCCGGACAGCAGCAGCATGGCCGGGGTGTTCCGGCCGGGGGCCAGTGCCTGGAGCATGGCCCGGTTGAGCGCGCCGATCAGGTCGAGCCGGCGGGTCTGGGCGGCGTCGAGCACCGGGTGGCCCAGGCCGATGGCGAGGTCGTCGGAGACCACCTCGAACACCTGGTAGGCGTTCATGCGGCCGGCATGGTGGAGCATGGCGGGCCAGTCGTCCTCCTCAACCAGCCCGGTGAGCATCCGGGTGTTCATGGTGACGAGCTGGATGACGCCGGTGCTCTGGAGGTATTCGTGCCGCCGGGGATTCTCCGCCGAGTATGCCCACGCGGTGAAGTCCCGGTAGGGTCCGGCGGGCATGTGCCGCCGGATGGTCTCGGTCAACGCCGAGCACGTCGCGGCCAGCAGCTGGGCGGCGCGCCGGTTGGTGGGCATGCGGCGACTCGATCCTCGGGTCCGGCACGGGCCACACGGTTCGGTGGCCCGTTCAAGGAACGTGGTGAGTCCCTTCCCGCAGGCGGGAGGCGAGCGCCGGGACGTGCCGTGTTCCTGGCGCCGGGTCAGCGCCGCTGATGAGGGTACGACCATCTGGACCGCCGTGGCGTACCGCTCGGTAGTTGTCCTGGTGGGACCGCGCCCGGGGTCAGTATCCGCCCGGCCGGCTGCCCGCCGCCCGCGGTGCCGCGCCGGCTCCGGGTTGCGGTGCCGGGCTGCCCGGGGGGTTGTCCTCGTCGAACTCGCCCTCGCCCTCAAGCAGTGCCCGCACCTCCGACTCGCGGAACCGGCGGTGGCCGCCCGGCGTGCGAATGCTGCCGATGCGTCCGGCCGCTGCCCACCTGGTCACCGTCTTTGGGTCGACCCGGAACAGCGCGGCCACCTCGCCAGGTGTCAACAGGCGATCTCCTGTGTCCACGCCCACCTCCTTGCGTCGACGGAGTTGGTTCGGGCGCACCCGGTTGCCGCCTCCGCTGGGACGTACGCCCAATTAGAGCACCATCACTAGCAGGCGTCCCTAAAATGGTCGTACGCACCTTTTGGGGGGTTCGCATCCATATGTTGCGAACCTCATTCGTATATTGCCCGAAGATGCGCCCCTCCGTGCCCACTCTGGAAGAAACTGCCTCTAAGGTGCTCTGTGTGGACGCGATCGACCGCAACCTGCTTGACCTGCTGCGCAACAACGCCCGCCTCTCGTACGCGGAGCTCGCGCGCCAGGTCGGCCTCTCCGCGCCGGCCGTGCACGACCGAGTCGGCAAGCTGGAGGCCTCCGGGGTGATCCGCGGCTACCACGCCGACGTCGAGCCCAGCTCCATCGACCTCGGCGTCACCGCGCTGATCGGCATCGTCGCCGACCCGGCCGTCGACATGGAGGACGTCTCCGCGGCCCTGCAGGGGCTGGAGCAGATCGAGTCCTGCTACTTCATGGCCGGCGAGGAGTCGTACCTCGTCAAGGCCAGGGTCGGCACCATCGCGGAGCTGGAGCAGTTGATCGTCCAGTTGTCGCGCACCCGCGGTGTGGCGCGCACCCGCACCGCCATCGCGCTGTCCACCACCTTCGAGGGCCGTCCCCGGCCGCTGATGAGCTGACCGGACCTGCTGACCAGCGTTCGTTTGGTGCTACGGTCCGGGGCATGGAGCAGCTTGATCGGTGTTCGGACAACGACCGCGTCTGGGTGACGGACGCGATCGGCAAGGTCGTCGCGGACGCCAACCGCAGCGCCGACACGCACCTGCTGCCGTTTCCGCTGCCCCCGTACTGGGGCATCGACCTCTACCTCAAGGACGAGTCGGTGCACCCCACCGGCTCGCTCAAGCACCGGCTGGCCCGCTCGCTGTTCCTCTACGCGCTGTGCAACGGCTGGATCCGGCCCGACACGACGGTGGTGGAGGCGTCCTCGGGCTCGACCGCGGTCTCCGAGGCGTATTTCGCCCGCATGCTGGGGCTGCCGTTCATCGCGGTGATGCCGGCCTCCACCAGCAAGGAGAAGATCGAGCTGATCGAGTTCCAGGGCGGCGAGTGCCACCTGGTCAGCGATCCGGCCCAGGTCGTGGTCGAGGCGCGGTGGCTGGCCGAGGACCGCGGCGGGCACTTCATGGACCAGTTCACCTACGCGGAGCGGGCCACCGACTGGCGCGGCAACAACAACATCGCCGAGTCGATCTTCCAGCAGATGGAGCTGGAGCGGCACCCGGTGCCGAACTGGATCGTGATCGGCGCGGGCACCGGCGGCACCTCCGCCACCATCGGCCGGTACGTCCGCTACCAGCGGCACTGCACGAAGATCCTCGTCGTCGACCCGGAGAACTCCGCCTTCTACCCGTCGTACGAGTCCGGCGACGTGTCGGTGACGACCGGCAAGGGCTCGCGGATCGAGGGCATCGGTCGGCCCCGGGTCGAGGCGTCGTTCCAGCCCCACGTGGTGGACCGCATGGTCCGGGTGCCCGACGCGGGCTCGCTGGCCGCCATGCGGGTCGCCTCCGAGGTGCTGGGCCGCCGGGTGGGCGGCTCGACCGGCACCAACCTGTGGGGAGCGTTCGGGCTGATCGCCGGGATGCTGGCCCGCAGCGAGCGGGGGTCCGTGGTCACCCTGCTGTGCGACGGCGGCGAGCGGTACGCGCACACCTACTACGACAACACGTGGCTCAAGGACCAGAACCTCGACCTCACCGAGGCGCTGGCCACAGTGCGCACCTTCCTGGCCACCGGCACCTGGCAGGAGTGAGCGGGACGCCAAACCGAAGGGCCCCGGCCCGCCGCGATTGCGGTGGACCGGGGCCCTTCGAGGTTGCTACAGGTCAGCCGGCGTTGCGGCGGTCGCCGTACGAGCGCTCACCCTGGGGGCGGTCGCCGTAGGTGCGCTCGCGGAACGGCCGGTCACCCTGGGGACGGTCGCCCCGGAACGGGCGGTCACCCTGCGGGCGGTCGCCCCGGAACGGCCGGTCACCCTGCGGGCGGTCGCCCCGGAACGGCCGGTCGCCCTGGGGGCGGTCGCCGAACGAACGCTCGCCCCGGAACGGGCGGTCGCCCTGCGGCCGGTCGCCCTGGGGGCGGTCACCGTAGGAGCGCTCGCGGAACGGGCGGTCGCCCTGGGGGCGGTCCCCGTAGGAACGCTCGCGGAACGGCCGGTCACCCTGCGGCCGGTCGCCCTGGGGACGGTCACCGTAGGTGCGCTCGCGGAACGGGCGGTCACCCTGCGGGCGGTCGCCGTACGAGCGCTCGCGGAACGGGCGGTCGCCGTACTGGCGCGGGCCGCGGTCGCCGTAGCCCCGTCCACCGTCGCGGCGCTGGCCGCCCCGCTGGAAGCGCGGCTCCGGCTCGTCCACCACGGGACGGCCGGACGGCTCCTGGGCGCCGGTCAGCTCGACCAGCTTCGGGTCGTCGACGCGCAGCCGGTGCTCGGCGGGCTTGGCCACGCCGGCCTTCTCCATCATCGAGATGGTGGAGCGGCGCTGCTTGGGCAGCACCAGCGTGGCCACCGCGCCCGACTCGCCGGCTCGGGCGGTGCGGCCGGCCCGGTGCAGGTAGTCCTTGGGGTCCTTCGGCGGGTCGATGTGCACGACGAGCGAGACGCCGTCGACGTGGATGCCGCGGGCGGCGACGTCGGTGGCGACGAGGACGCTCATCCGGCCCTCCTTGAACTGCGCCAGGGTGCGCGTACGCACGCTCTGGGTCTTGCCGCCGTGCAGGCCGCCGGCCCGGACGCCGACCTCGCGCAGCTGCTCGACCAGGCGGTCCACGCCCATCTGGGTGCGCGCGAACATGATCGTCCGACCCGGACGGTTCGCGATCGCCGCGGTGACCTTGAACTTCTCCTGCGGCGGGATCAGCAGCATCATGTGGTCCATGGTGGACACCGACGCCTCCGCGGGGGCGGTCGAGTGCGTCACCGGGTTGTTCAGGAACCGCTTGACCAGCGTGTCCACGTCACCGTCGAGAGTGGCCGAGAACAGCAGGCGCTGGCCGCCGGCCGGGGTCTTGGCCATCAGCTCGGTGACGTCGGGCAGGAAGCCCATGTCGGCCATCTGGTCGGCCTCGTCCAGGACGGTGACCTCGATGTCGTCCAGCGCGCAGGCGCCGCGCTGGATCAGGTCGCCGAGGCGGCCCGGGGTGGCGATCATCACGTCGAGCCCGCGCTGCAGGCCCAGGATCTGCCGGTCGTACGGCACGCCGCCGACCGCGGTGCCGGTGTACAGCTCCATCGCCTTGGCCAGCGGGCGCAGCGCGTCCGCGACCTGCATGGCCAGCTCGCGCGTGGGCACCAGGATCAGGGCCTTGGGGTGGTGCGGGCGGGCCGGCTTGCCCTCGGCGATGCGCGCCAGCAGCGGCAGTCCGAAAGCGAGGGTCTTGCCGGAGCCGGTCTGGCCACGGCCGAGCACGTCGCGTCCGGCCAGCGCGTCCGGCAGGGTGGCGGCCTGGATCTCGAAGGGCTGGGTGATGCCGGCCCGGGTCAGCTCGCGCACCATGGCGCGCGGCAGGCCGAGCTCGGCGAAGCTCGGGAGGTGCTCCGTGACGGCCTCGTCGGCGGCGGTGTCCGCGGCCTCGACGACGTCCGTGACGGTGTCGGTGGTGGTGGTCGCCGCTGCGGCGGCCGTCTGGGCGGCGGCCTTCGCGGCCGCGGCCTTGCCCTCGGTATCAATGTTGATCTCGAAGACGGACGGGAACAGGGCAGGGTCGTGCATAGTCAAAGCGAAACCTCTCGGGTGGCGCATCCCCGCGCCGCGCGGCCTCGTGCCGCTGCAAGTCACCCGCAGGAACGCTCAAAAGCGCGCCGAGCGCGCCCAGAACAACCCGATGAGTGTACCGGGCTTTGCGGCCACCGCCGCCCGAATAACACGACGGTGTAGTGGGCGTCACCCCGCAAGGCCAATGAAGCGGGGTGACGCGTGTCACGCAGCGGGCACCGGGTCGGGGCTCGGCGACGTCGACTCGGCCGGTTTCGGGCTCTCCGCCGGCGGCTGCGGGGACGGCGACTCGGCCGGCGGCTTCGGCGACGGCGAAGGGCTGGCCGGAGCGCTCGGCGAGCTGGACGGCGAGGTGCCGGTCGTCGGGCTCGGCGAGGTGGTCTTCGTCGGCGACGGCGTGGTGCCGTGCGTCGGGTTCGGCTGGTTCGGGGCCGGCACCGCGTCGACAACCCGGGTCGCGAAGTCGATGCTGCTGAGGCTGACCGACGCGCGCCGCACCACGTCGCCGGTGCGCGGCGAGTGGACCATCCAGCCGTCGCCGAGGTACATGCCGACGTGGTGGATGGTGCGCCAGTCGTTCGGGTCGGTGGCGAAGAAGACCAGGTCACCGGGGAGCAGTGCGTACTTGCTCACGGTCTTGTGGCGGGTGCCGTAGTACTGGTCCTTGGCGACCCGGTTGAGGGTGATCCCGGCGGCCTTGTACGACGCCAGCATCAGGCCCGAGCAGTCGTAGGTGTTCGGACCCTCGTCGCCCCAGCGGTAGGGCTTGCCGCGCTGGCTGAGCGCGAACAGGACGGCTTTCTGCGCCTTGGCTGCGGCGACCAGCCCGGCGTTGCTCTTGCCGGGGCTGTAGTTGCCGAGGTTCTGCTCCTGGATCTCGCGCAGCCGGTCCGCTTCGGACTGGAGCTCGGCGAGCCGCCGCTTCAGCTCCAGGAACGCGACCTCTTTGCGCTTGAACTCCTTCTCCACGGCCGAATACGCCGTGGAGGCCTGCTGCTCGGCGGTGATGGCCGTGGTGAGCACGGTGTAGGCCTGGCGTTCGGCCTGCTGCGCGGTGGCGAGGTCGTTGAGCACGGCCTCGGTCTCCGGCGTGGACTCGGTGCGCGGGATCAGCTGACCCAGCTCGCCGAGCGAGTCGCCCAGCCGCGGCGGGGCCTTCACGGCGGCCTGGTATTCGGCGACGGCTGCGGCCTCGGCGGCCTCCTTGGCCACCCGCAGCGCGTCGGCGGTGGCCCGCCAGGCGTAGTCGGCCATCGCCTTGGCCACGACCGAGTTGCTGTAGGCCTGGTAGAGCTCGCTGCGGCGGGCGCCGAGCACGGACAGCTCCAGCTCGGCGGCGCTGTACTGCGCCAGCAGCGCGGCGTGGGCGGTCAGCGGCTGGGTGCGGGGCATGCTCAGCGAGCCGAACGGCAGCGTCGGCAGCCCGTCGGGCTGGGGGCGCAGGCCGGCGTCCGGGATCGAGGTGATCTTCGAGCCGATCGGCGGGTCGGCGGACGCGGGCATGGCGATGCCACCGGCGATGAGCGCGCTGAGAACAGCCGAGCCCACCGCGACCTGGCTCTGCCGTCGAGCCTGCCCGCTTCGACGCTTGGACATCGTTGGCCCCGTCCTCCCCGTTGGTCCCACAAGGTTCCTACCGGAAATCAGGATCGCTGTCGACCCTTCTGTCCCGGTGGCGTCAAGCTGAACAGCAGCTGTCAAGGGCAGCAGCAGGCACGTCGGCGGCACGTCGTAGGCTCACTGCCATGGACGTGGGTTTGAAGCGGGAGCTGGAGCAGAAGGTCTACGCCGGGGAGCGGCTCAGCCGCGAAGACGGCGAGGCTCTCTACGCGAGTGACGATCTGGCCTGGCTGGGGCGGCTCGCGCACCACGTCCGGACGGAGAAGAACGGCGACCGGGTGATGTTCAACGTCAACCGGCACCTGAACCTGACGAACGTCTGCTCGGCCAGCTGCGCTTACTGCTCCTTCCAGCGCAAGCCCGGGGAGAAGGACGCCTACACCATGCGGGTGGAGCAGGCCGTCGCCAAGGCGCTGGAGATGAAGGACGAGCAGCTCACCGAGCTGCACATCGTCAACGGTCTGCACCCGACGCTGCCGTGGCGCTACTACCCGCGCGTGCTCAAGGAACTCAAGCAGGCCCTGCCGAACGTCAAGCTGAAGGCGTTCACCGCGACCGAGGTGCAGTGGTTCGAGAAGATCTCCGGCCTGACCGCCGACGCGATCCTCGACGAGCTGATGGAGGCGGGCCTGGAGTCGCTGACCGGCGGTGGCGCCGAGATCTTCGACTGGGAGGTCCGCCAGCACATCGTCGACCACGCCTGCCACTGGGAGGACTGGTCGCGCATCCACCGCCTGGCGCACAGCAAGGGCCTGCGCACCCCCTCGACGATGCTCTACGGCCACATCGAGGAGCCGCGGCACCGCGTCGACCACGTGCTGCGCCTGCGCGAGCTGCAGGACGAGACCGGCGGCTTCACCGTCTTCATCCCGCTGCGCTACCAGCACGACTTCCACGACAGCGCGGACGGCAAGATCCGCAACCGGATCCAGGCGCGCACCACGATGGCGAGCCCGGCCGAGTCGCTCAAGACGTTCGCGGTGTCCCGGCTGATGCTGGACAACTTCGACCACATCAAGTGCTTCTGGGTCATGCACGGCCTGTCGCTGGCGCAGCTGTCGCTGAACTTCGGCGTCGACGACCTGGACGGCTCGGTCGTCGAGTACAAGATCACGCACGACGCGGACTCGTACGGCACGCCGAACACGATGCACCGCGACGACCTGCTCCACCTGATCTGGGACGCGGGCTTCAGCCCGGTCGAGCGGGACACCCGCTACCAGGTCGTCAAGGAGTACGGCGCGCCGGTCAGCATGGCCGAGCGGCGCAGCGAGCCGCAGCAGGTCTGGGCCTGACGGGTGGCCGATCCGCAGAGCCCGGCCGAGGAGCAGCGCAAGGGCCCGCGGCGGGACGCGTCCGGGCGCATCGTCTCGCTCACCGACCTGGTGGCGTACGCGCTGGCCGGGTTCGCCATCAGCGTGCTCGGCATGATCGCCTTCGACGGTCTGTTCGCCCTGCTCGGCATGGGCGAGTTCGGTGACCTCACCGGCTGGCTCGCGGTGATCTTCCCGGCGATCATCTTCGTGGAGCAGTTCAAGGCGGCCGCGGGCCACCGCGGGCGGCTCGCCGTGGCCCCGGCCGCCGGACTGGTGGCCGTCGTGCTGGGCGTGCTCGCGGTAGGCGTGGCGTCGGGATTGCCGCCGCTGGTCTCCGGCGGGCTGGGCGCGCTGGTCACCACGGTGGTGTACGCGGTGCTGTGGCACCTCGGCCTGGTGGTCGCCGAACGGGGCTGACCGGCCCCTCGCGCGGGGCTGACCGAGGCCGGGCAGGTTCGGCGGCTACCCTGGACCGGTGAGTCCTGCTGTCAAGTACACGCTCGCCAGGCTGATGCTCTTCCTGGCCGTCTTCGCCGCGCTGTGGTTCGTGCCGAACCTGAGCACGCTGCTCAAGCTGATGATCGCCATCCTGGTGTCGGCGGCGGCGAGCTATTTCCTGCTGCGCAACCTGCGTGACGACGTGGCCGCCCAGGTCGAGGGCGCGGTGGACCGCCGCAAGGCCGAGAAGGACCGGCTGCGCGCGGCCCTGGCCGGCGAGACCGAGCCCACCGAGGACGTGCCCGCCGCCGAGGCCGAAGAGGTCCACAAGACCCAGGCGTGATGAGCCTGCGCACATCCTCCACTCCGCGTCGTGAGCATCGGCACGGGTGTGTATTAGCGTGTCGCCTGACTGTCCCGCAGCGAAGCCGGTGTGAACCCGGCGCTGTCCCGCAACTGTGATCCCACCTCGGTGGGCGAGCCAGGTCGCCTGCGGCAGTCGCGAACCACGCTCTCGAGGAAGGGCGTCTCGCGGACCGGGCTGCCCCACCTGATCGGGCCCTGTCGGCGAAGGACCTGCCTCGACCGATAGGAGGATCAGTGCGTACCCGTTTCCTGTCCCGCCGCGCGCTCGGCGCGCTGGCCGCCGCCGGCCTCGTCGCCGCGCTCGGGGCCTGCGCCACCAACGACCCGGCGACCCCTACCCCGTCGAGCGCCGCCGCGGCGTACCCGGTGACCGTCGGCTCGGTGACGCTGCCCGCGCAACCGGTGAAGATCATTTCGCTGTCGCCCACCACGACCGAGATGCTCTTCGCGATCGGCGCCGGCGGCCAGGTCGTCGCCGTCGACGACAACTCGAACTTCCCGGCGAACGCGCCGAAGACGGAGCTGTCGGGCTTCCAGCCCAACGCCGAGGCCGTCGCCGCCAAGAGCCCCGACCTGGTCGTGCTCAGCACCGACGCCAACAACGTGGTCGCCCAGCTGACCACCCTCAAGATCCCGGTTTACGTGGCCCCGGCCGCCGTGACGCTGGACGACACGTACAAGCAGCTCGCCGAGCTGGGTGAGCTGACCGGGCACAAGGCCGAGGCGGCCGCGCTCAGCCAGCGGATGAAGGACGACATCGCCAAGCTGGTCAAGGACCTGCCCAAGCGCGCGACCCCGCTGTCCTACTACTACGAGCTGGACCCGACGCTTTACTCGGTGACCTCGAAGACGTTCATCGGCTCGCTGTTCGAGCTGGCCGGCCTGAAGAACGTGGCCGACGCCGCCGACACCAAGGGCAGCGGCTACCCGCAGCTCACCGCGGAGTCGCTGGTCAAGTCGAACCCTGACCTGATCTTCCTGGCCGACACCAAGTGCTGCCAGCAGAACCTGGACACCGTCAAGGCCCGTGCGGGCTGGGCGGGCATGACCTCGGTCAGCAAGGGCCAGGTCATCGCGCTGGACGACGACATCGCCTCGCGCTGGGGTCCCCGCGTCGTCGACCTGATCCGCGCGATCGTCGACGCCGCGAACAAGGTCCCGGCCTGACGTGACGACTCTGCGACCGGCACGGCTGCGTCCCGGGTGGCTCGCCGCCGGGATCGGAGCCGTGCTGGTCGCGCTCGTCGCCGGGGTCGCCCTGGGCCCGGTGACGCTGCCGCCCGGCTCGGTCGCGGCGGAGCTGCTCAACCTGATCCCCGGCGTGGACCTGCCGTCGGGGCTGAACGAGCGCGAGATTGCCATCATCACCGAGCTCCGGCTCCCCCGGGTGGTGCTGGGCCTGCTGGTCGGCGCGATGCTGTCCCTGGCCGGCGGTTGCTATCAGGGCGTCTTCCGCAACCCGCTGGCCGACCCGTACCTGCTCGGTGTCGCTGCGGGCGCCGGGCTGGGCGCGACCATGGCGATCGCCTTCCGGGCCGGGGCGGTGCTGCCGCTGGCCGCGTTCGCCGGGGCGGGCATCGCGGTCGTGGTCACCTACCTGCTCGGGGTGGCAGGCGGACGGGACCGCTCGTCGGCGACGCTGATCCTGGCCGGTGTCGCCGTGTCGAGCTTCCTCGCCGCGATCCAGACCTACCTGCTGCAGCGCAACGTGGACACCATCCGCGAGGTGTACTCCTGGCTGCTCGGGCGGCTGGCCACCAACGGCTGGCACGAGGTGACGCTGCTGCTGCCGTACGCGCTGGTCACCACGGTCGTGGTGCTGGCCCTGCGCCGGGAGCTGGACGTGCTCGGCGTCGGCGACACCGAGGCGGCGAGCCTGGGCCTGCACCCGCAGCGCTCCCGGCTGATCCTGCTGGCCGCGGCCTCGCTGGGCACCGCCGCCGCGGTCGCCGTGTCGGGGCTGATCGGCTTCGTCGGCATCATCGTGCCGCACGTGGTGCGACTGCTGGCCGGTGGTTCGTACCGGTCGATCCTGCCGCTGTCGCTGCTGTTCGGCGCGGCCTTCCTGGCCCTGGCCGACCTGGCCGCGCGCACCCTGATCGCCCCGGGCGAGCTGCCGATCGGCGTGGTCACCGCGTTCTTCGGCGCGCCGTTCTTCATCCTGGTGCTGCGGTCGACCCGGCGGGTGAGCGTCTGATGCTGGCCGTCGAGGACGTCCGGGTGACCCTGGGCGACGCCGAGATCCTGCACGGCGTGGACCTGACCGTGGCC
Organism: Catellatospora sp. NPDC049133; assembly: GCF_040648455.1. Taxonomy (NCBI): domain Bacteria; kingdom Bacillati; phylum Actinomycetota; class Actinomycetes; order Micromonosporales; family Micromonosporaceae; genus Catellatospora; species Catellatospora sp. NPDC049133. Next base: position 246,513 of record NZ_JBEZDT010000008.1, on the reverse strand, counting down.
TCCGGCGAGTGGGTCACCGTGATCGGCCCCAATGGCGCGGGCAAGTCGACCCTGCTGCGGGCCGTGGGCGGCGCGGTGCCGTGCCACGGGAAGATCATCATCGACGGTGCGCCCACCAGCGCGCTGCCGCGCCGCCGCCGCGCCCAACTCGTGGCCACCGTCGCCCAGCAGCCCGTGGTGCCCCCCGGCATGCGGGTGCTCGACTACGTGCTGCTCGGGCGCACCCCCTACATCGCCCCGCTGGGCCGCGAGTCGGCTCAGGATCTGTCCATCGTGGAGCGGGTGCTCGACTCCCTGGAGCTGCGCCGGTTCATCGGCCGTGAGCTGGAGACGCTGTCCGGCGGCGAGCGCCAGCGGGTGTTCCTGGCCCGCGCGCTGGCCCAGGGCGCGCCGCTGCTGCTGCTCGACGAGCCCACCTCGGCCCTGGACATCGGCCACCAGCAGGAGGTCCTGGAACTGGTCGACCGGCTGCGCAAGGACCGCGCGCTGACCGTGCTGGCCACCATGCACGACCTGTCCGTGGCCGGCGAGTACGCCGACCGCCTGGTGCTGCTGGCCGAGGGCCGGGTCGCCGCCGACGGGCCGCCGGAGCAGGTGCTGACCGAGGAACTGCTCGCCCTGCACTACCGCGCCCGGGTGCGGGTGATCGCGGGCGAGTTCGGCCCGATCGTGGTCCCGGTCCGCGTCAACTGATCTCGCGTACCGCCGCGAGCGCCCGGTCCACGTCGGCCTCGTTCGTCACGATCGACGTCCCGAACCGCAGGTAGGACGGGTTGTACGGGGTCGTGCTGGTGATGACGTCCTTGGCCGCCAGCACGGACACCGCCGCCGCCGGACTCATCGACCCCAGCTCGCAGCAGACCAGCCCCGCCGACAGCTCGGCCGACTTCGGCGTGATCAGCTTGACGCCGTCGATGTCGGCCAGGCCCTCCTTGAGCCGGGTCGCCAGCTCCGTCGTACGCGACGCGACGCGGGCGCGGGTCAGCGCGCCGTGGAAGTCGAATGCCTGCTCCAGCGCCCACAGGTGCTCGAAGTTGTGGTAGCCGCCCGGCGACGCCGACGGCGCGGGCAGCGCCGGGTCGAACCCCAGCCAGTTGGCGAACCCGGCCTGCTCGAACGTGGGGATGGCAGGCCGGAACCGGGCCCAGGCCTCGGGGCGGCCCCAGATCATCCCCGTGCCGCGCGGCCCGAACAGCCACTTGTGGCAGCCCGAGACCAGGAAGTCGCAGCCCAGGTCGACGGCGCTCGCGTCGACCGCGCCGAAGCCGTGCACCCCGTCCACACACAGCAGCGCCCGCCGGTCCGGCGGCAGGTCGCGGTTGTGCGCGGCGAGCACGTCGGCGATCGCCCGGATCGGCATCCGCAGCCCGGTGCTGGAGTGCACCCAGGTCACCGCGACGATCCGGGTGGCCGGGGTGAGCGACTTCGCGACGGCCTGCGCGATCTGGTCGACGCTCGCGGTGGCGGGCTCGGCGAACAGCCGCACCCTGCGGACCGTCACGCCGTCGCGGGCCGCGCGCAGGCGCAGGGACTCGTGCGTGGAGTAGAAGTCGTGCTCGGTCGTCAGCACCTCGTCGCCGGGCCGCAGCGCGATCCCGCCGTAGAGCAGGCCGAGGCCCATCGTGGTCGAGTCGGTGAAGTAGACGTGGTCGCCGGATCCGCCGAGGTACTTGCCGGCCGCGAGGTGCAGCCGCTGCCGGGCGTTCTCCTCCTGGGCGTGCAGGTAGCCGACCGTGTCCCGGTCCAGGCCCTCGCGGTGCCGCGCGATCGCCGCCCGTACGTCGGCCGGCGGGCTGGCGAACACGAAGGCGGCGAACTGCGCCTTGGCCGTGTCCAGCAGGAACTGTCGCCGGACGCTGTCCCAGCTGTTCGGGTCCAGTGGCGCGTACACCGGCGGCGGATTCTCGACGACGGCATCCCCGTCGCATGCCGACAGTGCGCCCAGCGCCGCGGTGGCGGTCAATCCGCCCAGCAGCCCCCGACGGCTGACAGAAAGCTCACCCATCGGCATATCGGACCACGCCCCGCGCCCTGTCCGCTATCCGTAGCAGGGCTGGAACCTAACGCCAGAGCCGTCCTCGGGCCGACAGAAGTCGATAGGCTGTCTGGTGTCCCTGGGGAGGTGACGGGTTGCGCGAGGACCGGGTCAGAGACGAGTTCGCTCGGATCGAGCTCACCGCACGAATGCATCGCTACCGTGAATGATCAGCCAGTACGAGACTGGCCTGGCGTTTCATCGTCGGCAGATCGAGGATGACCAGTTCGAGCTAGGCAGGCTCGACGAGAGGTTGGAGGCCGGTCGTGAACGTGGATGAGCACATCGCGGCGCTACATGCGTTCATGCGCGCGGATCATGAGGAGTACATCGCCCAGGTTCGTGGCTGGGCGGAGAGTGCCGATGCGGAAGGCCGCGTCGCCGCCTCCCGGCAGCACTGGGCACATGTCAGCAGGCTGGAGGCCATGGACAAGCCGTGGGAGGCCAAGCCGCGTGCTGCTTAGCGCCGTCATGAACGGAACACGGGAGCCCCGCACGACCGGTCGTGCGGGGCTCCCGTGTTCCCGTCAGGCGCGCAGCGGTTCCGGGAGGGGTTCGGTGTGCAGGACGATGAGGCTGGTGACGGCGCGGGTGAGGGCGACGTAGAGGCGGTGCAGGCCGCGGGGTTCGGCGGCGACGATGGCGGCGGGTTCGAGCACGATCACGTGGTCGTACTCCAGACCCTTGACCATGGTGGCGGGCACGACGGTGAGGCGGCCGTCACCGTCCAGGTCGGACGGTTCGAGACCGGCCGCGTGCAGGGCTTCGAGCACACCCGGCACGGCCGCGTCGGCGGCGATGACGCCGACCGAGCCCTCCCTGGTCAGCGCGATCCGCGCCGCGGCGACCACGTCGGCCGACTCGGTGACCTCCAGCGAACCGTCGCGCCGCAGCGAGCGGGCGGGTGGCACCGCCACGTCCAGGGCGGGCAACAGCCGGTTGGCCAGTGCGACGACCGCGGCAGGGACCCGGAAGCCGGTGCTCAGCGGCACGATGCGGCCGTCGGGGCGGCCCAGGTGGCCGAGCATGTCGCGCCAGTCACGGGCGGCCCACGGCGTGGTGCCCTGGGCGAGGTCGCCGAGGATGGTGAGCGAGCCGTGGCCGCTGCGTCTGGCCAGCGCCCGCGCCTGCATCGGGGACAGGTCCTGTGCCTCGTCGACGACGATGTGCCCGAACCCGGCCGGCCGATCGAGCAACCCGGCGATCTCGTCGGCCAGCACCGCGTCGGCCGCGGTCCACGGGGCGGTACGCAGGCTGCGCGGTGGCTTCGGCCAGTGCAGCAACTCCTGCTCGTCGGGAGAGAGCAGCCCGTCGGCGGCCCGGCTCAGCGCTTCGGCCTCGGTGTAGAGGTCGGCCAGCAGTTGCTGCGGGGTGACCGCGGGCCAGCAGTGGTCCAGCAGTTCGGCGACGGCCTTGACCTTGCCCATCTTGCGCAGCCAGGAGTCCGGCGGGGAGTCGCCGCGGCGGGCCTCGGACTGCCGTTGCAGCAGCCCCACCACCCGGGCGCGCACCCGCTCGCGGCCCAGCGCGTACGGCGGCTGCTCGCGGCGGACCTCGTCGACGACCCGGCGCAGCACGCCCTCGTCGACGCGCCAGCGGTAGGAGCCGTCAGAGACGGTGATCGGGCCGGCGGGGCGGGCGATCCGGGCCCACAGGGCGCGGTGCAGCACCTGCGCCATCCGCGCGTCGTGTTTGAGGGTGGCGGCCGCGACGTCGTCCTCGGCGCGGACCGGCAGGTGGTCGAGCAGCTCGGCGACGGTGGACTGGGACACCTCCAGCTCGCCGAGGGCGGGCAGGACCGCGGAGATGTAGTGCAGGAACGCGCGGTTCGGGCCGATGATCATCACGCCGGATCGGCGCAGCCGCTCCCGGTGCAGGTAGACCAGGTATGCGGCACGGTGCAGGCCGACCGCGGTCTTCCCGGTGCCGGGCGCGCCCTGTACGCAGATGGTGTCCTCCAGGTCGGCGCGGACCAGCTCGTCCTGCTCGGGCTGGATGGTCGCGACGATGTCGCGCATCGGGCCCACGCGGGGCCGCTCGATCTCAGCGGTGAGGATGGCGCTGTCGGTGCCCAGTTCCTGGCCGTTGTCGAGGTGCTCGTCCTCGAAGCTGGTCAGTGCCGTGGTGCCACCGGCTCCGGCGGGTGACCAGCCGAACCGGCGCCGGACCGCCACCTCCTGCGGATCACGGACGCTGGCCTGGTAGAACCGCCGCGACATGGGCGCGCGCCAGTCCAGCACCAGCGGCTCGCCGACCGCGTCGGAGACGTGCCGCCTTCCGATGTGCCAGCGCTCGGCACCCATCGTCAGCTTGCCGAAGAACAGCGGTACGGCCGGGTCGTCGGAGAGTTCCTTGATGCGCTGCGCCATCTGCCGGCCGAGCTGCTCGGCGGTGTACGCGTCCCCGGCGACCTGGTCGCCGACGGAGAACAGCTGCTCGGCGCGCTCCCGCATGGCTTTCAACGCGGCGCGCGAGGTGACCAGGTGGGCGCGTTCGGCGGCCAGCTCGTCGGAGGTCGCGATCGTGGTGGATATCTCGGGGGCGGTCGGTGCTTCGGCGCTCATGGCCGTCCTCTCGGGTGAGAAAGATCGGCCGCCCGGCGCTGCGCTTGGAAGATAAGCGCTGTCGGCAGTGCCCTTCACAATCGACCGACCATGGTAGCTGTCATCGACGGGCAGTCACGTGATTTTCTTTACCGGTGAGCTCTGAGGGACTGCTGAAGATCACCGACCCGTCGGTGATGCGGGCGCTGGCGCATCCGGCCCGTATTGCGATCATGGATCACCTCTCCGCCACCGGTGAGGACGCGACGGCCACCGAGTGTGCGGAGATGGTCGGCCTGTCCCCCAGTGCGACCAGCTACCACCTGCGGGCGCTGGCCAAGGCGGGACTGATCGAGGACGCGCCGAGCCGGGGCGACGGCCGGGAACGGGTGTGGCGGGCCCGCACCCGCGGCTGGTCCCTGGAGATCGGGCCGGACGGCGGCTCCGAGGCCCGCGCGGCCGAGAGCGCCGTGGCCGGGGTCTTCCTGGCCCAGGGCGACGAGCGGGTGCGCCGGTGGCTGTCGCGTTCGCACGAGGAGACCACGCAGTGGTACGACGCCGCGCTGATGAGCGAGTTCGGCATCGTCATCACCGCCGACGAGTTGACCGCGCTCACCGACAAGATGGCCGAGCTGCTGGAGCCGTACAAGGTGAGCCAGCGCCAGGAGGTGCCCGGCGACGCACGGCGGGTCACCTGCCAGATACGCGCGGTGCCGGTCGACTGACCGGACACGCCACACAGGTCACACCCGCCGCGGGCACCGCCCGAACGGTCGCCCGCGGCGGGTAGGCTCCCTGATCATGAACGCGGTGCGGCGTCCCCGGGTAGGGCACATCCAGTTCCTGAACTGTCTCCCGATCTACTGGGGACTGATGCGCTCAGGCGCCCTGATCGACGTCGAGCTGCGCAAGGACACCCCCGACCGGCTGAGCGAGGCACTGGTCGCCGGCGACCTGGACATCGGCCCGATCTCGCTGGTGGAGTACCTGCGCCACGCGGACGAACTGCTGCTGCTCCCCGACCTCGCGGTCGGCTCGGACGGCCCGGTGCTGTCGGTCAACGTCGTGTCCACCAAGCCGCTGCAGGAACTCGACGGCACCCGGGTCGCGCTGGGCAGCACCTCGCGCACCAGCGTGCTGCTCGCGCAGATGCTGCTGCTGGAGCGCTACGGCGCGAGCCCCGACTACTTCACCTGCCCGCCCGACCTGACGCAGATGCTGCTGGAGGCCGACGCGGCGGTGCTCATCGGTGACACGGCGCTGCGTGCGCTGTTCGAGGCGCCCAAGCGCGGGCTGGCGGTCACCGACCTGGGTCAGGCCTGGCGCGAGTGGACCGGCCTGCCGATGGTGTTCGCGGTGTGGGCGGTCCGCCGCGACTTCGCCGCCGCGCACCCCGGCCTGGTCAAGGACGTGCACCAGGCGTTCCTGCGCTCGCGCGACCTGTGCGTGGACAACCTGGACGAGGTCGCCGCGTCGGCGGCCCGCTGGGAGCCCTTCGACGCCGCCACGCTCGCCTCGTACTTCCGCGTGCTGGACTTCTCGCTGGGCGGTCGGCAGATCAACGGGCTGCGCGAGTTCGCCCGCCGCGCCGCGCTGGCCGGCCACGCCCCGGCCCTGCCCGACGGCGGCCCGGAGTTCATGGAACTCTGACCCGGTTCGCGGGTGGCCGCGCCGGCTCCGCCGCCTCGCTCGTCGGACTTGCCTGGCACCTGTGCGTATCTTGAGCGCGAACAAGCCCACCTGCCTGGCAAGTCGGGTGACCTTGGGCGTCGGGGCGGGGGTCAGACCAGTTCGGTCTTGGTGCGGAGCTGGGTGGCGACGGACTTGGCGATCTCGCCGCCGTGGGTCCAGGACGTGCTCAGCGGGAAGCGGGTCAGCACGGCCATGGTCCAGTCGTCGCCCAGGGCCAGGCAGTTGACGTTCCACTCGCTGGTGGCCTGCCGGTCGACCCAGCCGTTCTTGATGGCGATGCGGGACTGCTCGGCGGCCGGGAACGCCTTGCGGATGCCGAAGTCGCCGGTGCCGCGCACCGCGCGCATCTCGCCGACGAGGTAGCTGGTCCAGGTGGGTCCGGCGGCCCGGCCGGTGCCGATGGCGTGCGCGATGCGGCAGGTGTCGCGGGCCGACAGCCGGGTGGTGCTCCAGCCGTCGCCCGCCTTGGAGTCGGTCAGCCCGCAGACGTCGATCAGGCGCGCGATCGTCGCCGAGCGGCCCAGTTCCGCGTACAGCGTGGAGGCGGGGCCGTTGGCGCTGTCGCGGATCATCGTGCGGATCTCGTTCATCCGCGTCGAGCTGGGCGTCTGACCCGCCTCGGCGGCGCGGCGCAGGTAGTCGGCTGCCAGCCACGCCTTGATCATCGAGGCGGTCATGTTGGTCTGGTTGAAGTTCTTCGAACCGACGATCTTGCCGGTCTTCCGGTCCATCAGCGCCCAGCTCCACCAGGCACTGGTCTTCACGGTGACCAGTGCGCCCGCCTCCGGGGCGGTCAGCACGTCCACTTCCGCGTGCGCCAGTCCCGGCCGTCCGGGCTGCACCGGGACGCTGCGGGCGAGCGCGGACTCCGGACTCGCGGAGGCGCTCGGCGACACGGCCGGGTCCTGCCAGTTGGCGGCGGCGGTTGGTGCGTCGCCGCCGCGGCCGGCCAGCCAGAAACCGCCACCGGTCAGGGCGGCCAGTCCGGCGGTGCCGGTCAGCAGCACGCGTCGACGGGAGAACAGCTCTGTCATGAGGGGGAACTCCGTGAGGGGGGAGGCGGGGGCGCGGAGGGGTGGTCCGCCGGGTCAGGTCAGCGGTGGCGTCACCAGCTGACGCGCCACGGAGGCGCAGACGTCGGCCCCGTACTGCAGGCCGTTCTCGACGGGGTAGCGGGTCATCACGTTCATGATCCAGTCATCGCTGATGGCGAGGCAGTTCAGGTGCCAGTTGCTGTCGGCGCCGATGGCCGTCCAGCCGTTCTTGATGGCGAGGGTGCGGGCGAGGGTGTCCGGCACGCCGTCGATGATGCCCCACCGGCCGCCGCCCGTGGTCGCGAACTGCTCCTCGGCGGCCGTCGTGCCGGTCACCTGGCGCATCTCGGAGAGCACCCAGCCGGTCCAGGTCGGGCCCGCCGCGGTGCCGTCGGCGACGCACTGCGCCAGGCGGACCGCGTCGCGCGGGGACATCTGGGTGCGGCTCCACCACTGGTCGAACAGGGTGGTGTCGGTCAGGCCGCAGATGTCGATCATCCGCTGGACGACCTCGTTGCCGCCGCCGGACAGGTAGAGGGCCTGCGCGGCGCGGTCGTCGGAGTGCCTGATCGCGGCGCTCGCGTCGGACAGCTCCTGCGGCGTCACGGTCTGCCCGGACTCGGCGGCCCGGCGCAGGTGGTCGGCGACCAGCCATACCTTGATCATCGACTCGGTGCTGCTGGTCTGCGTGGCGTTGCGGGACGCGATGATCTCGCCGGTGTGCCGGTCGAGCATGGCGTAGCCGATGAAGTCGCCGGTGAAGGCGAGGTTGACCCGGCCCGCGGTCAGCGACCGGCTCGGCCGCTCGGCGGCGCGGGCGGCACCGCCCTGCTTCGCGGCGGCGGGCTTCGCGGCACTCGCGGCCGGGGCAGGGGCCGTGGCGGCCGACGGAGCCGCGGCGGGCGCGGCGGTGGCGGCCGGGGGTGGGGTGTCGCCTGCTTCTGCGCTCACCCGGACATTCTGCGAGCCGGTGAGAGCGGCGGCGGCACTAGGGGCCACCAGCGCGAGGACCAGAACGCCCAGCGCGATCGTCGCGGCGGTGAGAGGGGTACGGCGGCGCATGTCGAGAGTTGCTCCCGTTCGACGGCATTGTCGTGGGTCGCCCGGGTATGGGGTGGTCCCGGATTGGCAGCAACGGTAGGTCGCACCGCGCTGAGCTGCCATATCCGAGTCTTGCTCGCGCCCATTCCCCGTGCCAGCGGTGATGCAGGTCACGTCGGGGCGGGCACGGGAGCGCTGGTTGTGACAGTTGTTGCGCCGATACGCGCGAAGCTGTAACACTGGCCGCATGGAGACGGGTATGCCGGGCGTTGCCGGCGCGGAGAGCCTGCTCGGCGAGGTCGAGGAGGCCGAGGCCGCGCTGCGCGAGGCCGCCGACCGGGCGCTGGACGGCGAGGCGTCGTTCGAGGCCGTGATCGCCGCCGATCAGAAGATCGAACCGCGGGACGCCATGCCCGACGCGTACCGGGCCGGGCTGATCCGCCAGATCGCCCAGCACGCGCACTCCGAGATCATCGGTATGCAGCCCGAGGGCAACTGGATCAGCCGCGCCCCCTCGCTGCGGCGCAAGGCGATCCTGCTGGCCAAGGTGCAGGACGAGGCCGGACACGGGCTCTACCTCTATGCCGCCGCGGAGACGCTGGGCGTCAGCCGGGCCGAGCTGGACGCGGCGCTGCTCACCGGGAAGCAGAAGTACAGCTCGATCTTCAATTACCCCACACTGAGCTGGGCGGACGTCGGCGCGATCGGCTGGCTGGTGGACGGCGCGGCGATCGTGAACCAGGTGCCGCTGTGCCGCTGCTCGTACGGGCCGTACGCCCGCGCCATGATCCGCGTGTGCAAGGAGGAGTCCTTCCACCAGCGCCAGGGCTACCAGTCGCTGTACGTGCTCGCCCAGGGCACCCCGGAGCAGCGGGCGATGGCGCAGGACGCGGTGGACCGCTGGTGGTACCCGTCGCTGGCGATGTTCGGCCCGCCGGACGCCGACTCCACGCACTCGGCGCAGTCCATGGCCTGGAAGGTCAAGCGCTTCTCCAACGACGAGCTGCGCCAGCGCTTCGTGGACATGTGCGTGCCGCAGGCGGAGATCCTCGGCGTGACCCTGCCCGACCCGGACCTGAAGTGGAACGAAGAGCGCGGGCACTACGACTACACGTCTCCCGACTTCGAGGAGCTGATGCGGGTGGTCAAGGGCGACGGCCCCTGCAACCGCCAGCGGCTGGCGCACCGCAACCGGGCGCACGAAGAGGGCGCGTGGGTGCGCGAAGCGGCCGCGGCGTACGCGGCGAAGAACAGAAAGGTATCGGCGTGACGTCTGATCAGCCCCTGTGGGAGGTGTTCGTCCGGCCGCGGCGCGGGCTGGCGCACACCCACGCCGGCAGCCTGCACGCACCGGATGCGGGCATGGCCCTGCGCCACGCGCGTGACCTCTACACCCGCCGGCAGGAGGGCGTCTCGATCTGGGTGGTGCCCGCCGCGGAGATCACCGCGTCGAGCCCCGACGAGAAGGACTCCTTCTTCGACCCGGCCGCCGACAAGATCTACCGGCACCCGACGTTCTACGAGCTGCCGGAGGGGGTGGCTCACCTGTGAGTGAGACCGCCACCGGAGTCGAACTGCTAGGGCTCGGGGACGACGCGCTGATCGCGGCGCAGCGGCTGGCCGAGTGGGTGTCGCGCGCGCCCACGCTGGAGGAGGACGTGGCCCTGGCCAACATCGCCCTCGACCAGCTCGGCGCGGCCCGGATGCTGCTGGCCGCCGTCGGCGACGAGGACGAGCTGGCGTACCGGCGCGACGACCACCGGTTCCGCAACTGCCTGCTGGCCGAGCTGCCGCTCGGGCCGGGCCGGGGCGACCTGGACTTCGGCTGGACGATGAGCTGGCTGCTGATGCTGTCGGCGGCGCAGCTGCTGCGCTACACCGACCTCGCGGCGGGCTCCGACGAGCAGGCCGCGGCCATCGGGGCGAAGGCGGTCAAGGAGTCGACGTACCACCTCGACCACGCCTCGCAGTGGATGCTGCGGCTGGGCGGCGGCACCGAGGAGTCGCACCGCCGCGTGCAGCAGGGCCTGGACGGGCTGTGGCCGTACGGCCACGAGCTGACCGAGGGCATCCGCGACCGCTGGCTGGCGATCGTCGAGCCGGTGCTCGCGGAGGCGGGCCTGACCCGGCCCGCCGACCGCTGGCGGCCGGACGGCGGCCGGGCCGGACGGCACACCGAGCACCTGAGCTACCTGCTGGCCGAGATGCAGTCACTCCACCGGGCACACCCCGGAGCGCAGTGGTGACCACGGCCGGTGGCCGGGCGGGGAGGAGGCCGTGATGACCACGACGCAGGCCGAGATCGCCGAGATCGCCGGTGCGGTGCCCGATCCGGAGCTGCGCGTGGTGACCATCGGCGAGCTGGGCATCGTGCGCGGCGCGGAGACGGCCGAGGACGGCCGGGTGGTCGTGACGATCACGCCGACCTACTCCGGCTGCCCGGCGATGGACGCCATCCGCGACGACATCCGGGCCGCGCTGCGCGGTGCCGGGTACGCCGACGTCGAGGTCAAGACCGTGCTCAGCCCGGCCTGGTCGACCGACATGATCACCGAGTCGGGCTGGGCGGCGTTGGAGCGCACCGGCATCGCCGCGCCGGGCCCGTCTGGCACGCCGACCTGCCCGCGCTGCGGGCATCAGGGCCGGCCGACGCCCGTGCTGCAGATCAGCCGGTACGCCTCGACGCCGTGTCAGAGCCTGTGGAGCTGCCGCTCCTGCCTGGAACCCTTCAACGCCATCAAGAAACTGTGAGCACGCCGCTGTGAGCACGACCTTCCACGAGCTGACCGTCACCGCGGTCGAGCAGCTGACCCCGTCCGCGGTGGCGCTGACCTTCGCGGTGCCCGCCGAGCTGCGGCCGGCCTTCGCGTTCCGGCCGGGACAGCATGTGACCGTACGCCTGGACGACGAGCTGCGCCGCTCGTACTCGATCTGCTCGACGCCCGCGCAGCTGCGCGAGCGCGGCACGCTGACGATCGGCGTGAAGCGCGTGCCGGGCGGGGTCTTCTCCACCCGGGCGCAGGCGCTCGCGGCGGGCGAGACGCTGCCGGTGCTGCCTCCGCTGGGCCGGTTCACCACCGAACTGGACCCGGCCCGCTCGCGGCGGTACGGCGCGATCGTGGCGGGGTCCGGCGTCACGCCGGTGCTGTCGCTGGTGTCCACGGCGCTGGAGACGGAGCCGGGCAGCACGTTCGCGGTGGTCTGCGGCAACCGCAGCGCCGCCGAGGTGATGTTCGCCGACGCGCTGGCCGACCTGAAGGACCGCTTCCCGGGCCGGTTGCAGCTGGTGCACGTGCTGTCCCGGGAGACGCAGCCGAGCGAACTGCTCACCGGCCGGCTGGACGCCGACCGGGTGGCCACGCTGCTCAAGGAGTTCGACCTGGGCGGCGTGCAGGAGTGGTTCCTGTGCGGGCCGCTGGGCGTGGTGCGCTCGGCGCGGGAGGCGCTGGCGGCGGTGGACGCGCCGGGCAAGGTGCACGTCGAGCTGTTCCACGCCGAGGAGCCACCACCGCCGGTCGCCGACGTGGCGGGCGGGGACGTGGAGGTCTCCATCGTCCTGGACGGACGGTCGACGGACTTCACCATGGACCGGTCCGAGCGGGTGCTGGACGCGGCGCTGCGGCACCGTGGCGAGCTGCCGTACGCGTGCAAGGGCGGGGTCTGCTCGACCTGCCGTGCGAAGGTGGTCTCGGGTGCGGTGCAGATGGCCGCGAACTGGGCGCTGGAGCCCGACGAGGTGGCCGCAGGATACGTGCTGACCTGCCAGTCGAGCCCCACGAGCGAGGAGCTGGTGCTCGACTTCGACGCCTGACGGGCATAGCCGTCGTTTCCCGATCAGGCTGTCGGGCGTGTTGCATTCCAAATCGGGCAAATGCCGCGTACAACACAGATGACCGGAGATCACCGGTGATCCTGCGCGGCCGAATGGGACAGCCATGCCCGAGGAAGAAGTTCGCGACGAACCCGCTGCGCCGACCACGTTCGCGCGACGCAAGCTGCTCGGCCTGGTCGCCGCGGGCGGCGGTGTGGCGCTCGCCGCGAAACTGGGTCTGGACGGCATCCCCCGGCAGCCGCTGGCGCTGCTGGAAAACCTGCTCGCGCCGCTGCTGGAGTCGGTGCCGCCACCCGGCAGCCTGCTGGTCGCGCGCGGCGACGACGGGCTGCTGCTCGGCTTCTCGTTCGTCAACCTGGAGGTACGCGCGCCGAGCTTCGGCCAGCCCGCCCGCCTGGTGCTGACCGACTCGTCCGCCGCCGGGCAGATCGTGCTCGGCCTGGGCCCGCAGAGCCTGCTGGAGCAGGCGTTCTTCGACGACGGCGGCGGAGTGGACGCGCCGGACGAGCCGGTGCCCGTGCTGGTGTCCGGGCCGAGCCGGCTGGTCTTCACCGTGCCGCCGGGCTCCGCGCCGGTCCCGTACAACCTCAGCACCCTGCTGAACCTGGTCGCGTTCCCGCTGGCCGTCAGCGCCGCGGCCAACGGCACGGCCACCCCGTCCGCGCAGCCCGCCCCCGGGGTCACCGCCATCGAGGCGCCGTACCGGCTGCTGCTGTCCCCGCCCGCGAGCGCCGCGTTCACCGCGTCGCGGATCCCGGTGACGCGCAACGGGCGCAGCGAGCTGTGGCATGCCCGCGCGATCGCGCAGCGCCTGCCCAACGGCTCCGCCGACGAGCGGCCGCTGCCGGTGCCCGTACGGGCCATCTGGAACACCGACCGGGACGGGCCGATCACCGGTGCGCCGTGGGCGCTGGCGGAGAACACCGTCGCGCTCACCCCGGCCGACCGGGCCCGGCTCGTCGACGCGACCACCACGCTCACCGACGGCGTGAACATTCCCGCGCAGGCGTCGCTGCTGCTGGTGTCGGCGATGGGCGCGAGCCTGGACATCACCGGGGCCTGGCCGACCCGCGGTGACGTGGTGGCCTGGCGGCACCGCTCCTACCTCGGCCGCGACAACTACGTGAAGGTCGAGGAGCCGGGGTTCCTGTTCCCGTTCGGCTTCCGGGCCACCCGCGTGAAGATCACTGAGCGGGTCATCGACGACGGCATCGCCATCCTGCGCAAGCGCATCTTCATCGTGGTACGCGAACCGGAGGTCGCCTTCGACCGGCCCGACCAGCCCAACGACGGCCGCAACCTGGCCTTCGTCAAGGCGGTGACGACCACCCTGGTCTCACCGCCGCTGCTGGCCGACCAGACGCCGATCGGCGGTGGCGGCGCGACCTGGATCGAGGTGCGCGACGAGTCCGGCGACCGGACGCGCCTGCGCTACCAGTTGCAGCTCACGGACCGGACCGGCCGGGTGGTCACCGCCGATCTGCCGATGATCTACGTGCCGGCGGGCGACCTGGACGACCCGAACATCCCCGACGACCCGAACGCGCCGCAGGCAACGGGAACGGCGTACGACCGGGCCAAGATGGTCGAGATCGTCAACGCCTACAACGGGGCCGGTGCGGGCGACCGCACCCTGCGCCTGGCCGGGCAACGGCTGGCGTTCGTCGAGGCGGTCAAGGCCGCCGACCTGCCCGCGAACGCCCGCCCGGAGGACCCGGCGCTGCCGACGTTCGACGTGGAGATCCTCGCGGAGCCGACCGACGGCACGCTGTCCTCCGCGGACCTGTACACGAAGCGGTTGCTCGGGGCGTTCCCGACGATGGGCACCGTGGAGATGCCGTACTCGGCGGCGCTGCCGGTGGCCGCGCCGGTCGCCGCCGGTCGCCGGGCCGCCGCGACCAAGGCCGCGAAGTCGCAGGTACGCCTGGAGGCGCTGGACGCCGTCGGCGGCGAGGCGGGCGGCACCGCCGCGATCGAGTACGCCGCCGAGTACCTGGGCGGGAACTTCGGCGGCACCGCGAACGCCGGCGAGGTGTGGGCGACCGTCTCGGCCCCGCCGAAACTCGCCGTGCCCCAGCAGACCGGCGGCGGGCTGGCCGCCCCGCAGCTGTCGGTGCAGGGCCTGTCCCGGGCGTTCGGCCCGATCGCCGACCCGGCCGCGATCGCCAAGGGCGACTTCCGGCCCGACGAGTACTTCAAACTGCCCGACATCACCCTGCTCGGCGGCATCCCGCTGCGCGAGGTGGTGGACGGCAACGCCCCGGTGATCTCCCAGCCGCGGGCGCTGGAGGGCGATCATGTGCCCAAGGTGATCACGGTGCGCACCGCGCAGGCCGTGGACACCGTCATCACCTGGAAACCGCTGCTGCGTACGGCGCTGGACAACCTGTTCGTGCCGTCCACGGCCGAGGCGGACAAGCGGCTGGAACTGAAGGCCGAGTTCCACACCGACCTGTCCACCGGCGCGACCAGCAGCAAGGTCACCGGCGAACTGCGCGACTTCACGCTCAACTTCGTCGGCACCGGAGCACGCGGCTTCATCAGCCAGCGGGTCGCCAAACTGCGCTTCGAGAGCCGCGACGGCGCGAAGCCCAGCATCGACATCCAGATGGGCCGCACCGAGTTCCAGGGCGACCTGCGCTTCCTCAACGACCTGAGCAGCCTGCTGCCGTCGCTGCCGGGCGGCGTGAAGCTGGACATCAGCCCGCGCGGCGTCACGGCGGGCCTCACCATCGCGCTGCCGGCCGTGGCCATCGGCGTGGTGCTGATCCGCAACATGTCCATCGGCATCCTGTTCGACCTGCCGTTCAACGGCGACCAGGCGATCCTGACGTTCAGCTTCGCCACCCGGGAGAACCCGTTCCAGGTCACCGTGAGCGCGTTCGGCGGCGGCGGCTTCCTGGCGCTGGGCATGGGCACCCGCGGCGTACAGCAGATCGAGGGTGCGCTGGAGTTCGGCGCGGCGGTCGCGCTGGACTTCGGTGTGGCCAGCGGCTCGGTCTCCATCATGGCCGGCATCTACTTCAAGTACGCCCAGCGCCAGTCCTCCGACGGCAGCAACGCCGCGCCCGCCGGGGAGACGTTCGTCATCACCGGCTACGTCCGCGCGGTGGGCAAGCTGGACGTGCTCGGGCTGATCCACGTGACGGTCGAGTTCTACCTGGGACTGACCTACGTCAAGGAGACCGTGCCGGAGCCGCTGCCCGCGCCGCCGGGCCGGGTGCAGGGCGAGGCGACCCTGACGATCCGGGTCGAGGTGCTGGTCTTCAGCGCGGACGTGAGCGTGTCGATGCGCAAGGAGTTCGCGGGCGGGCCCGACCCGACGTTCGGCCAGCAGATCACCGCCGGCGACTGGGCCGCGTACTGCGCGGCGTTCGCCACCGCCTGAGCGAGGAGAGTGGGACATGCCCTTCACCGAGACGTTCCTGTGCACACCGCTGCCGGAGGGGATCACCGGCACGAAGGTGCGCATCGCCGTGCTGGTGAGCCCGCGGCTGGGCGGTGACGCGACCGACGACCTGGACAACTGGCCCGACGTGCGGGACTGGCCGGACATCCGGCCCACCTGGCAGGTGACCCTCAAGCAGGGCGACACCGAGGCGGTGCTCACCGGCACCGAGGTCGTGCCCGCCGCCGGGTACGACGACGCCACCTGGGAGCAGTTGTTCCCGCACACCATGCAGGTCACGCCGTACGTGCCGGTGGACCGGTCGGAGGCGCGGATCTACTCGTACCCGGTGGCCAAGGTGGTGCGGTTCGTCAAGGAGCTGCACACCAGGGTGCTGACGGAGTCGCGTACCCAGTTCCCGACGCTGGAAGAGCTGCAGGATGACGAGGTCTTCCAGGCGCTGAAGGCGGCACTCGACCCGATCAACTGGGGTGAGCTGCAGGACCTGTGGTCGGACGGTCCCAAGGAGGACGCCGACGACCCGTTCTCGGCCTTCGCGCCGCTGGAGTTCCTCTACGGGCCGCGCCCCGGTTCCGCGCCCCCGCCCCTGCCGACGGATCCGCCCGTGGTGACGAATCTGGACCCGGTCACCGGTGTCGTCGGTGGGCGCACCCTCGTGACGATCACCGGCGAGAACTTCTTCCAGCCGATCACGGTCACCTTCGGCAGCAACCTGGCCACCGAGGTCGAGGTGGTCGACGAGCAGACCGTCAAGTGCCGCTCGCCCCGGGCGGGCTTCGACGACGTCGAGGTCGACGTCCGGGTGACCACCAACGAGGGCACCAGCCCGGTCTCGCCGGATGCCAAGTTCACCTACTACGTTCCCGGACCCAGGTGAGATCAGTGCCGCAGCAGCCCACCTTCGACGTGCAGAGCGCCCTCGCGGCGATGGCCGACTACCCGGTCATGCTGCGCCGCCTCGGCGTCATCCGCGTCATCGAGGTCGACCTCGCCGGGTCGGGCATCGACCCGGCCGACGCCGGGCCGGTGACCGTCAAGGCCAAGCCGGCCTGGGCCACCCGGCTCCCGGACGCCCAGGTCGACCGGCCCGCGGTGACGGTGCCCGCGTACCTGTCGCCGACCCGCTTCTCGCTGTTCGCCGACGGACGGGTCGACGCCGCCGCCACGAAGCTGTCGGTGACCGAACTGGACACCGACAGCGCCGGGACGCGCCTGCTCGACCTGGCGCGCCAGGTCGTCAACGCCGAGCGCGAGAACGCCGCCGCCGCGGCCAAGAACCCGCCCGAACTGCCGCCGGTCTCGCTGCCGAACCGGTTGTCGCTGCCGTCGCTGCGCAACGCCGGCATCTGCGTGGCCCAGCAGAGCCGCGCCGTGGACCTGCGGGAACGACTGGTCTCGGGCAAGGACCTGGTGTCCGCGTCGGACGACCAGGCAGTCGACGACGCCCGGCACGCGGTGCTCGGCCACGTGCTCGACGTGTGGGACGACCGGACCGGGCGCTGGCACTCGCTGTGCGCGCGCCGGGGCACGTACCGGCTGCCCGGCGGCACGACCTTCACGCACGACGACGAGGGCCCGATCTCGATGGCGGCGACCGCCCGGGACCAGGCCGAGCCGGACGACACGCTGTACCTGCACCAGTCGCTGGTGCGCTGGACCGGGTGGAGCCTGGTCGCGCCCCGGCCCGGCCAGCCGGTGGTCACCGAGGACGAGGGGCGGGTGCCGAACGCGCCCGAAGGCCCCGGCCTGCCCGGGTTCTCCGTCGGCTTCACCGCCAAGCCGGGTTCGCTGCCGCGGCTGCGGTTCGGTGTCGGATACCGCTTCCAGCTGCGCATCGTCAACGCGGCCGGCCACGTGGAGCCGTTGCAGCCGACCTCGGCCGACTTCAGCCGGGCGGTGCCCGCCGGGTCCGCGCCGCCCGCGAAGTACCTGCGCTTCGAGCCGATCTCGTCGCCCGTGGTCGTCGCCCAGGCCCCGATGACCGAGGGCGAGTCGCTGGAGACGCTGGTGATCCGGCCCGACCCGTGGCCCGGCGGCATCATCGGCAGCATCCTCGCACCGATCCTGGGCACCGGCTCGACCCGGCATCTCGCGCCGCCGAAGGTGAACCAGCAGCTGTGCGAGGAGCACGGCGGGTTCGACAACGGGCAGGGCGTGCCGGACCCCGGCCGGTACTCCCTGATCGCCCAGCGTGACGCCGCGGACCTGGCCGCCGTCGGCACCGCCGACCCGAATCGGGCGGGCCAGCGCTACTACTCGGGCACCACGCTGCCGGTGAGCTGGCTCGCCGACCCGATCTCGCGCGGATTCGCGCTGGCCGGGCTGCCCGGCGGCCTGGTCAAGGTGGCCTTCGACCCGGCGGCGGGGCAGTCCTGGCCCAACGTGCGGGCGGCTCGGCTCCAGCTGATCGACGGCACGGGCACGCCGCAGTGGAACGCGCTGCTGCGGGTGCTGACGGTGCCGGTGCCCCGCGGCGAGCGGCGCGAGGTGCGGTTGAGCAGCTACCTCAACAACGCCGACCTGGCCCTGCTGGGCCACCTGGGCTGGCTGGCCGACAGTGGCGCGTCCGCCTCGACGATCGCGGCGGTACGCGCCGACACGGCCGCGGGGCAGTGCTGGCAGATCACCCCGTACCGGATGCTGACCCTGGTCAACGCGGTGCGGGTGCCGGTGACCGCGCCCGTGCTCGACACGGTCGCCTTCGTCGACGCCGACGAGCCGCGCGAGCCGGGTTCGCACCGGCAGGATCTCGCGGTGGCCGCGACCGTGCACCGGCCCAGCACCGGCACGCTGACCATGACCGCGACCTGGACCGACCCGCTCGACGACCCGATCGAGCAGGCGGCCGGCCCGGAGAACCGGGTCCGGCGGGCGATCCCGCAGGTGCTGGCCGCCGAGGGCAGGCCGCTGCCGGAGCTCACCGTCGGGTACGACCCCGACCCGGCGACCGGCGCGCAGGTGCGTTTCACCACGACGCAGGGCTTCGGCGACACCCGCCGCCGCGTGGTCAGCTACTCCCTGACCGGCACCACCCGGTACATGGAGTACTTCACCCAGCGCGGCCGGGTGGTGCTGCGCGGCACCACGCCGACGCAGGTCGCACGGGCGGGCATCGCGCCCGGCACGGACGTGGTGCGCTCGCTGGACGGCACACTCACGTACCGCCGGACCATCGACTACACGGTGGACGAGGCGCAGGGCACCATCGCACGCATCCCGAGCGGCACCATCCCGAACAACGCCACCGTCGAGGTCGCGCTCGTGGCGCTGCCGGTGAGCCGGCCTAGTTCCGGCCAGCCGCTGGTGGTGGACCTGCCGAGCACCGCCCGGCCGCTGCCGCCGAAGCCCGCCTGGATCGTGCCGACCTTCGGCTGGACCGAGTCGTCGGCCAATCTCGGCCGCACCCGGACCCGGGCGCGCTCCGGCGGCGGCCTGCGCGTGTTCCTGGAGCGCGGCTGGTACTCCTCCGGCGTCGGCGAGCAGCTCGCCGTGGTGCTGGCCGACGGCAGCGTGTCAGGCGACGACGAGCAGTTGCGCACGATCGTGACCAGACGGGCGGCCGACCCGGTGACCGCGCGCACCGCGACACCCACCGAGTTCCCCACCGCGACCGAGTTCACGCTGGCCAAGGCCCGGGTGGCGGGGATCGTGCCGGCCGAGCTGCCCGAGCGCAGGGTCTCCGTCGCCGCGCACGACGTCGTCTTCGACACCGAACGCAAGCGCTGGGCCTGCGACATCGTGCTGCCGCCGGGCAGCCAGCACCAGCCGTTCGTGAGCCTGGTGCTGGCCCGCTACCAGCCGAACTCGCTGGACGGGCTGCACCTGTCGCCGGTGGCCCAGGTGGAATGGGTTCAGCTGGCCCCGGACCGCACCGCCACCGCCGTGACGGAGCTGCTGGACCTGACGAAGGTGACGGTGACCGTGGCGGGACGCTCACCGTCGGGCACCGCCGCGGCGCCGGGCCAGCCGAACGCGATGTCGGTGCTGGTGCAGTCGGCGTCCGGGCTCAACCCGGGCGACCTGGACTGGACCGTGGTCGGCCCCGCGGACGGTCAGCGGCTCACCGCTGCGGCGCAGCCCGGCGGGACGACGCTGTGGACGGGCACGCTGCGGCTGCCCACCTCGCGCCTGCTGCGGGCATACCGGCTGGTCATCGTGGAGCAGGAGCAGCACGCGGGCGGCGGACGTCTGGTCTACAGCGACGTCATCCGGTTGTGACCGCCCGGCCTTGATCCACCGACTGCCAGGCATCCGTGCGTATCTTGGAGCCGCTTTCGGCCAGGTGCCTGGCAAGTCGACCGATCATGAAACGGCCGTGACCTGGCCGTCCGTGGCTCGCCGCGGGTGCTGTGACGGACCAGCCAGACCCGGCGCGGCGGCGACCCGATAGTCTCGGTGGCGTGACTGCGAACCGGGAGATCGACAGCATCGTGCAGCGGGCCGCGGACGGCGGCCGGATCAGCTCCGAGGAGGCGCTGCTGCTGTACACCGACGCGCCGTTCCACGCGCTCGGTGAGGCCGCGGACGCGGTGCGCCGCCGCCGCTACCCGGACGGCATCGTCACGTACCTGATCGACCGCAACATCAACTACACCAACGTCTGCGTGACGGCGTGCAAGTTCTGCGCCTTCTACCGGGCCCCCAAGCACAGCGAGGGCTGGACGCACGACACCGCCGAGATCCTGCGCCGCTGCGGCGAGGCGGTCGAACTCGGCGCGACGCAGGTGATGCTGCAGGGCGGCCACCACCCTGACTACGGGGTGGACTACTACGAGAACCTGTTCTCCTCGGTGAAGCAGGCGTACCCGCAGCTCATGATCCACTCGATCGGGCCCAGCGAGATCCTGCACATGGCCAAGGTCTCCGGCGTCTCCATCGAGGACGCCGTGATCCGCATCAAGGCGGCCGGCCTCGACTCCATCGCGGGCGCGGGCGCGGAGATGCTGCCCGACCGGCCGCGCAAGGCGATCGCCCCGCTCAAGGAGTCCGGCGCACGCTGGCTGGAGGTCATGGAGGTGGCGCACCGGCACGGTGTCGAGTCCACCGCGACCATGATGATGGGCACCGGCGAGACCAACGCCGAGCGCATCGAGCACCTCACCATGATCCGCGAGGTGCAGGACCGCACCGGAGGCTTCCGCGCCTTCATCCCGTGGACCTACCAGCCCGAGAACAACCACCTCAAGGGGCGTACGCAGGCGACCTCGCTGGAGTACCTGCGCCTGATCGCGGTGGCCCGGCTCTTCTTCGACAACGTGGCGCACCTGCAGGCGTCCTGGCTGACCACCGGCAAGGACGTCGGCCAGCTCGCGCTGCACATGGGCGTGGACGACCTGGGCTCGATCATGCTGGAGGAGAACGTCATCTCCTCCGCGGGCGCCAAGCACCGGTCCAACCTGCACGACCTGGTCCAGCTCATCCGCACCGCCGGGCGCATCCCGGCCCAGCGCGACACGCTGTACCGGCACCTGAACGTGCACTGGACCCCCGCCGACGACCCCACCGACGAGCGCGTGACCTCGCACTTCTCCTCGATCGCCATCGAGGGCGGCGGCGTCGGCAAGCAGCTCCCCCTGGTGGAGGCCCGCTGACGCGGACCGGTCGCGCCAGTCGCGGGCGAAGATCGCTGATTCGGGTCGGGAAGTCGGGTTGAACCTGGCTTCCCGACCCGAACTCGTGATCAAGCCCACGCGGTGCGTGACTGATCGGCCTATGGGCGACCCCCGGACGCGCGGTTACCGTGCGGGGTTGGCGACCCGTAGGAGGACGGCGATGAAGCGGCACGTGATCAGGCTTGCGGCAGTGCTGGCGGCACTCGTCGCCGGGCTGGGTCTGCTCGCGTCCCCTGCGTGGGCGGACGGAGCCGATGTCGCGGTGCAGTCCGACGACCAGAAGGGCGACATCGGTCAAACGGTGAGCGTCTCCGTGGGCCTTGCCAACAAGGGCGACAAGCCGCTCGATGCCGGGCAGGTGACCCTGTTCTACCGCGCGCCGGCCGGTTCAGTGATCACCCAGGTGGGCGGTGGGACGAACTGCCAGTTCAATGCGTCCCGCACCACGGCGCGCTGCCAGATAGGGGCCGGTTGGCGAGCGGCGATCGTCGCGCCCGGCGGGCCGTTCGTGCGGCGCAACCTCGACCTGCGCATCAACGGCAAGATCACAGCACCCGGCGAGTTCCGGGTGGCTTGCGAATGCGACGCGAACAAGGGGAACAACTCCACGAGCATCGTGCTCAACGGTGTCACCAAGCCGCTGCCGAGTGCCTCGCCCAAGCCGTCCGTGAAGCCGTCGCCCTCCGTCTCGCCGTCGGCCAGCCCGTCGGCGACGCCGAGTGAGACGCCCGAGGCGACGGACGAGCCGACGGAGGAGGAGCCGGTCGGGCCGGGTGTCGCCGAGCCCTCGACCCCCGCGGCTTCGGGCGACTCCCTGCTGAGCGGGATGATGCTGGTCGGCTTCGGGATCGTGCTGCTCGGCCTGGTCGGGCTCGGTGGAGCCGTCTACCTGTGGCGGGTCCGCGCCGGACGGGACGAAGACGACGGCGACGGCGGCGTCGACATGGACGCCACACAGGTGATCAGGTAGCGCAGTGTGGCGGCCGCCGCAGCGCGCCCGGACGGCGTTTGGCAGAGTGGCGATGTGAGCCGCGCAGACCTGGATAAAGAGCCGTACGAGATCGCCGCCATGTTCGACGGCGTCGCGGAGAAGTACGACAAGACCAACTCCGTGCTGTCGTTCGGCCAGGACAAGGGCTGGCGTCGCGCCACCCGGGCCGCGCTGAACCTCAAGCGTGGCGAGAAGGTGCTCGACCTGGGCGCGGGCACCGGTGTCTCCACCGAGGAGCTGGCCCGCTCGGGGGCGTACGTGGTCGGCGTCGACCTGTCGCTGGGCATGCTCGCGGTGGGCCGCCGCGACCGGCCGCACGTGCCGCTGGTCGCCGGCGACGCGCTCGCGCTGCCGTTCCCCGACGCCACCTTCGACGCGGTGACCACGTCGTTCGTCATCCGCAACGTGGCGAACACCCCGGCCGCGTTGCGCGAGCTGGCCCGGGTCACCAAGCCCGGTGGCCGCCTGGTGATCTGCGAGTTCTCGCACCCGGTCAACGGCGCGTTCCGCACCGTGTACCTGCAGTACCTGATGCGCTCGCTGCCCGCGGTGGCCCGCAAGGTGTCCAGCAACCCCGAGGCGTACGTCTACCTCGCCGAGTCCATCCGGGCCTGGCCCAACCAGAACGAATTCGCCAAGATCATTGGTGAGAACGCCTGGTCGCAGGTGAAGTACCGCAACCTCACCGGCGGCATCGTGGCCCTGCACCGGGCCGTCAAGCCCGCCTGATCCGGGCGTTCGCCGGACACGGCCCACCGCGCCGCCGCACGATCGATCTATGCGGTATGACGAGAGCGCGGTGATCGGCGTCCTCGGCGGCGGCTACGGCGAACCACCGGTCCGCGTCGCCGACCTGGAGGAGGCGGCTCGCCGCACCGCGGCCAGGCGCGCCGCGGCCCGCGAACCCACGCCCGCACCCGTACCCGACGAGCCCGCGTCCATCGGCACATCCGGACCCGGCGGCACGCCTGCGCGGGACGGCACGTCCACGCCCGACGGCGTGCTCGCGTCCGACGGCACGCCTGCAGGCGGGTCGGGGAGCCTCGGCGACGCTCACTGATCACCGGCGATCCGGCTTCGGCCGCCGAGCGCCGACCGGCCGCCCTCCGAACCACAGCCCGGATGTGGCGGCCGGCGAATCAAGATCTGTTTTTGTGGACGCCCGCGGCCCCTGTGGGGGCGTCCAGCGTCCACAAAAACAGATCTTGGACGGTCAGGCGCGGCGGCGGCGGCCGATCAGCATCAGGATCGCGCCGGCGAGCAGGATCGCGGCGCCCATGCCGGCCACCGTGTAGATCTTGGTGCCGGTCAGCGGCAGCTCACCGCCGGCAGGCGTGCTGCTCGTCGGGGACGCCGAGGCCGTCGCGGTGCCGGTGGCGGTCGCGGAGGCGCTCGCCGACGGCGTGCCGGTCGGAGAAGCGCCGGCCGACGTGGTCGGGCGCACCGATGCGGTCGGCGACGCGCTCGCCGAGGCCGACGCCGACGGGCTGATCGAGGCAGACGGGCTGGCCGACGCCGACGGGCTCGTCGAGGCCGACGGGCTGGGCGACGGGCTCTGGCTGGTCGTGGGGGTCGGGGTGGGGGTCACCGCGACCGGGCGGACGGTGACGTCCACGTAGTTGTTGTCGGGGTCGGCGTCCAGTTCGCCGTTCTGCTCGTACGCCCAGTCGTCGGCGAAGGCGAACAGACCCTGCTCGGAGTTCTTGGTCAGCTTGACCGTGATCTCCTTGGTGACCGTGGCACCGGCCTTGAGCTGGGCGAGCGTGCAGTCGAAGTACGAGCCGAACTCGGGCTCGGCCGCGGCGGCCGCGGCGGCGGCCTCGTCGGCCAGCCCGGAGGCGTCGTACTCGACGCACTCGGCCGGGGTGGCGACGACCTGGATGCCGGTGGTGGTCAGGAAGCCGTAGTACGGCTCGACGGGATTGTTGGCGCCGAGGTTCTTGACGGTGAGCTTGATCTTGGCGGTCTCGCCCACCTTGATCTGGGCATACGTCGGTGTCGCGGAGATCGCGATGTCGCGGACCGGTGCCGGGGCGGCGGCGGCGGCGGCCGGACCGCCTGCCGACGGGGTGGCGGGTTCGGCCAGGGCCGGGGTGGCCAGGCCGAGCACGGCGGCGGCCAGCGGGGCGGTGGCGACAGTGCCGAGCCGAAGGGCGAGGCGGGGTCCGGGTACGACGTGCACGGGGGAACTCCAGAAAGGGGTGGGGGTGAGCGCGCGAATCGTAAAGGACCAGGTCAGAGGCCGTCAAACAGGGGTGTCTGTGAATGTCTCGGCCCTCTTGGGCGGACAAATCGGAAACGGCACTCCGGCTGCCACAGATCTTCACTTAGGTTCACCTAACCACTACGGGTCCTTGATGCAGTTCTAGACTGCTCGCCGGACTTGCTTGTGAAGACTTTCACGAGCCCCGAACGAGCGTTAAGGCCGAGGTGGAGGTGAGCATGACACCGACCGATGTCGATGCGGATGTGATCGTCGTTGGAGCCGGTCCGGGTGGCTCCGCCGCTGCCTATCACCTTGCCAAGCACGGTGCGAAGGTGCTGCTGCTGGAGAAGACCGAGTTCCCCCGGGAGAAGGTCTGCGGTGACGGACTGACCCCGCGCGCGGTCAAGCAGCTGATCGACATGGGCGTCGACGTGAGCCCCGAAGCCGGCTGGCTGCACAACAAGGGACTGCGGGTCATCGGCGGCGGCGTACGGCTCGAACTGGACTGGCCCGACCTGGCCAGCTTCCCCGACTTCGGCCTCGTGCGCACCCGCATGGACTTCGACGACATGCTCGCCAAGCGGGCCGTCGCCGCGGGCGCCGACCTGCGCACCGGCCACAACGTCACCGGCCCGGTGCTGGACACCGACGGCCGCGTGGTCGGCGTCGAGGTGCGCACCCCCGACGGTGACCGGACGCTGCGCTCGCACCTGGTGGTGGCCGCCGACGGCGTTTCCGGCCGGTTCGCGCTCGCGCTGGGCATGGCCAAGCGCGAGGACCGCCCGATGGGCGTCGCGGTGCGCCGCTACTACCACAGCCCGGTCAAGGCCGACGACGACTACCTGGAGTCCTGGCTCGAACTGCGCAGCCGGGAGGCGGGCGCGGCGCAGCTGCCGGGCTACGGCTGGATCTTCGGGCTCGGCGACGGCCGGGTGAACGTGGGCCTGGGCGTGCTGAACTCCTCCAAGGCCTACCAGGCGACGAACTACCGCACCATGCTCACGGACTGGATCGGCAGCACGCCCGAGGAGTGGGGCCTGACCGAGGAGAACGCCGACGGCAAGATCCTCGGTGCGGCCCTGCCGATGGGGTTCAACCGCACGCCCCACTACACGCGGGGCATGATGCTGGTGGGCGACTCGGGCGGCATGGTCAACCCCTTCAACGGCGAGGGCATCGCGTACGCGATGGAGTCCGGCCAGCTGGCCGCCGAGGTCCTGATCCAGGCCCTGGCGCGCCCGGCGGGCCCGGCCCGGGAGCTGGCGCTGCAGGCCTACCCGAGCGAGTTGAAGCGCCGGTTCGGCGGCTATTACCGGATCGGCGGGATCTTCGTGAAGCTGATCGGCAATCCGCAGATCATGAAGGTGGCTACGAAGCACGGCATGCCGCACCCGACGCTGATGCGGTTCGTGCTCAAGCTGCTGGCGAACCTCACCGATCCGCGGGGCGGCGACTCCATGGACCGGATCATCAATGCCATGTCCCGCGTGGCACCCGCGGTGTAGCGGGCCGCGGGGCGAGGATCATAATCCGAGCTGCAAGCAGGCGAAACACTAACCAACCGGGAAGAAAGGACGTAGGCAGGTGTCGCTCTCCGCGTACGTGCCCATCGTTGGGCTCTTCGCGCTGGCCGCGGCCTTCGGGCTTTTCTCGGTCACGGCCGCGCCCTTCATCGGACCCCGCCGCTTCAACAAGGCGAAACTCGACGCCTACGAGTGCGGCATCGAGCCGACCCCTCAGCCGGTCGGCGGCGGACGCTTCCCGATCAAGTTCTACTTGACCGCGATGCTCTTCATCGTCTTCGACATCGAGATCATCTTCCTCTACCCCTGGGCCGTCACCTTCGACGCGTTCCAGGGGTGGTTCGTCTTCGTCGAGATGCTTCTGTTCATCGGCACGGTGTTCGTCGCGTACGCCTACGTGTGGCGTCGCGGCGGCCTGGATTGGGACTGACATGGGACTCGAAGAGAAGCTCCCCTCCGGGGTGCTGCTCACCACCGTCCAGGGGCTCGTCAACTGGACCCGTAAGGCCAGCTTCTGGCCGGCCACCTTCGGCCTGGCCTGCTGCGCCATCGAGATGATGGCCACCGGTGCGGCCCGGTTCGACTCGGGCCGCTTCGGCATGGAGGTCTTCCGGGCGTCGCCCCGCCAGGCCGACCTGATGATCGTGGCCGGCCGGGTCAGCCAGAAGATGGCCCCGGTGCTGCGCCAGATCTACGACCAGATGCCCGACCCCAAGTGGGTGCTGTCGATGGGCGTCTGCGCCTCGTCGGGCGGCATGTTCAACAACTACGCGATCGTGCAGGGCGTGGACCACATCGTGCCCGTCGACATGTACCTGCCGGGCTGCCCGCCGCGGCCGGAGATGCTGCTCGACGCGATCCTCAAGCTGCACGACAAGATCCTCGCCGAGCCGCTGGGCGCCGGTGGCCGCAAGATGCTGGCCGCCAAGGAGGCCCGCGAGGGCAAGCCCGTGGTCGCCCCGGGTGCGATGCCGTCGAGCTACCGCTACAACAAGGCGCTGCGCGCCGAGTGGGAGCAGGCCGTCGCCGAGGGCCGCGAGGAGCAGCTGCGGATCTCGAAGTGGATGGAGCGGGGGACCCACCGGTGACCACACAGGGTGAAGGACTGTTCGGGGTCACCGGCACCGGTGACACCTCCGGCATGGGCGGCCTGGTCCGCAAGCGGCCGGTGCAGCTCGACGCGCAACGGCCCTACGGCGGCTGGTACGACGAGGTCGTGGACGCGCTGGAGGAGGCCTACCCGGGCTTCTCCGACGCGATCGAGCGCGTCGTCATCGACCGTGGTGAGCTGACCCTGCACATCGTCCCGGCGAAGATCGCCGAGGTGTGCCAGATCCTGCGCGACGACATGTCGCTGCGGTACGAGCTGTGCTCGTCGGTGTCCGGTGTGGACTACATCGCCGAGGAGCGCCGCCTGCACGTGGTGTACCACCTCACCTCGATGACCTACCGCCGCCGCATCCGCCTGGAGTGCGCGGTCACCGCGGCCGACCCGCACCTGCCCAGCGTGACCTCGGTCTACCCGACCGCGGACTGGCAGGAGCGCGAGACCTACGACATGTTCGGCGTGATCTTCGACGGCCACCCGAACCTGACCCGCATCCTCATGCCGGACGACTGGGACGGCCACCCGCAGCGCAAGGACTACCCGCTGGGCGGCGTGCCGGTCGAGTACAAGGGCGCCGAGATCCCGCCGCCCGACAGCCGGAGGGCTTACCGATGAGCAACGCTGGATACGCGCAGGAGCGCGAGACGACCGAGGGCAAGGTCTTCACGGTCACCGGCGGCGACTGGGACTCGATCGTCTCGGGCGTCGACCCGATGCACGACGAGCGCATCGTCGTCAACATGGGTCCCCAGCACCCGTCCACGCACGGCGTGCTGCGCCTGGTGCTGGAGATGGAGGGCGAGACCGTCACCGAGGCCCGCCTCGTCGTCGGCTACCTGCACACCGGCATCGAGAAGAACATGGAGTACCGCACCTGGACGCAGGGCTCCACGTTCGTGACCCGCATGGACTACCTCGCCCCGATCTTCAACGAGACGGCGTACAGCCTCGCGGTGGAGAAGCTGCTGGGCATCGAGGACCAGGTCACCGAGCGCGCCAACACCATCCGTGTGCTGATGATGGAGCTCAACCGGATCTCCTCCCACCTGGTGTGGCTGGCGACCACCGGTATGGAGCTCGGCGCGCTGTCGATGATGATCTACGGCTTCCGCGAGCGTGAGTTCATCCTCGACATCTTCGAGATGATCACCGGTCTGCGGATGAACATGGCCTACGTGCGCCCGGGTGGCGTCTCGCAGGACGTGCCGGACACGGCGATCGCGAAGATCCGCGAGTTCCTCGACTTCATGCCCAAGCGCATCAAGGAGTACGAGGACCTGCTGTCCGGCCAGCCGATCTGGACCGCGCGCACCAAGGGCGTGGCGGTGCTGGACGTCACCGGCTGCGTGGCGCTCGGCGTCACCGGCCCGGTGCTGCGCAGCTCCGGCCTGGCCTGGGACCTGCGCAAGACCATGCCGTACTGCGGGTACGAGACCTACGACTTCGACGTGCCGACCCAGCCCGAGGGTGACGTGTTCGCGCGTTACCTGGTCCGGCTGGCCGAGATGCGCGAGTCGCTGAAGATCATCGAGCAGGCGCTGGACCGGCTCAAGCCGGGCCCGGTCATGGTCGAGGACCGGAAGATCGCGTGGCCCGCGCAGCTCGCGCTCGGCAACGACGGCCTGGGCAACTCGCTGGAGCACGTGGCGCACATCATGGGCCAGTCCATGGAGTCCCTGATCCACCACTTCAAGCTGGTCACCGAGGGCTTCCGGGTCCCGGCCGGCCAGGTGTACGTGCCGATCGAGGGCCCGCGCGGCGAGCTGGGCGCGCACGTGATCTCGGATGGGGGCACCCGGCCGTTCCGGGTGCACATGCGGGAGCCGAGCTTCGTGAACCTGCAGGCGATTCCGGCCATGGCCGAGGGCGGCCTGCTGGCAGATGTGATCGCGGGTGGAGCCAGCCTCGACCCGGTGATGGGTGGGTGTGACCGATGACAGCGCCGCAGAAGTCGGTGGACGTGTTCGACGAGAAGACCCGGGAGCTGGCTCGCGAGATCATCGCGCGCTTCCCGGAGGGCAAGGAGCGCTCGGCACTGCTGCCGATGCTGCACCTGGTCCAGTCGGTCGAGGGGTACGTCTCCCCGGCCGGTGTCACGTTCTGCGCCGAGCAGCTCAACCTGACCAAGGCCCAGGTCGGCGCGGTCGCCACCTTCTACACCATGTACAAGCGCCGCCCGACCGGCGAGTACCTGGTCAGCGTCTGCACCAACACCCTGTGCAACGTGCTCGGCGGGCAGGAGGTCTACGACACCCTGTCGCAGACCCTGGGCGTCGGCCACGACGAGACCACCGAGGACGGCAAGATCACGCTGGAGCACGCCGAGTGCCTCGCCGCGTGTGACTACGGCCCGGTGCTCACCGTCAACTACGACTTCTTCGACAACGTGACCCCGGAGAGCGCGCTCGACGTCGTCGGCAAGCTCAAGGCCGGGCAGCGGCCGATGCCGACCCGCGGCGCCCGGCTGTGCTCGTTGAAGGAGACGGCGTTGCAGCTGGCGGGCTTCGCCGACGAGCGCGAGGGCGCGGTCGCCGACGGCCCGGCGGGCGACTCGACGCTGCGCGGTGTGCGCCTGGCGCAGCAGCACGGGATCAGCCCGGCCGGTTTCGACATCAACACGCCCATCCCGACTCCCTCGAAGGAGGCGGCGAAGTGAGCACGCCCAGCGCGGCCACCCTGGCCAAGCTCACCCCGGTCCTCACCAAGCGCTGGCTGTCCCCCGACGCCTGGCGCCTCGACGTGTACGAGCGCCTCGACGGCTACGCCGCCCTGCGCAAGGCCCTGGCCGTGCACCCGGACGACCTGATCGCCCTGATCAAGGACTCCGGCCTGCGCGGCCGCGGCGGCGCGGGCTTCCCGACCGGGCTCAAGTGGGGCTTCATCCCGCAGAACGACGGCAAGCCGCACTACCTGGTCGTCAACGCCGACGAGGGCGAGCCGGGCACCTGCAAGGACCTGCCGCTGATGTCGCACGACCCGCACTCGCTGGTCGAGGGCGTCATCATCGCGTCCTACGCGATCCGCGCCAACCGCGCCTACATCTACATCCGCGGCGAGGCGGTGCAGGCCGCGCGGCGGCTGCGCCACGCGGTGCAGGAGGCGTACAAGGCCGGCTACCTCGGCAAGAACATCCTGGGCAGCGGGTACGACCTCGACCTGGTGGTGCACTCCGGCGCGGGCGCGTACATCTGCGGCGAGGAGACGGCGCTGCTGGACTCGCTGGAGGGCTTCCGCGGCCAGCCGCGCCTGCGCCCGCCGTTCCCGGCCACGCACGGCCTCTACGCCAGCCCGACGGTCGTCAACAACGTGGGCACCATCGCCAGCGTGCCGTACATCGTGCTGGGCGGGGCCGCCTGGTGGAAGACGATGGGCACGGAGAAGTCGTCCGGCCCGATGATCTACTCGCTGTCCGGCCGGGTGAAGAACCCGGGCCAGTACGAGTGCTCGATGGGCATCACCCTGCGCGAGCTGATCGAGCTGGCCGGCGGTATGCAGGACGGCCACCAGCTGCGGTTCTGGACCCCGGGCGGCTCGTCGACGCCGCTGCTGACGGGTGACCACATCGACGTCGCGATGGACTTCGAGTCGGTCGCCGCGGCGGGCTCGATCCTGGGCACCACCGCCGTCCAGCTCTTCAGCGACCAGGACTGCCCGGTCTACGCGACCTACCGGTGGCTGGAGTTCTACCACCACGAGTCGTGCGGCAAGTGCACCCCGTGCCGTGAGGGCAACTACTGGATGGTGCGGGTCTACCGGCGCATCCTCTCCGGCGAGGGCACGCTCGAGGACCTGGACACCCTGCTGGACACCGCCGCCAACATCCTCGGCCGCTCTTTCTGCGGTCTCGGTGACGGCGCGACCAGCCCGGTGACCTCCTCCCTGCAGTACTTCAAGCAGGACTACCTGGACTACATCGAGGGTCGCAAGGCGCCGAAGCTCAGCGCCCACGCCCTGGCAGGAGCGCACTGACAATGAGCCAGGAAGTACAGAAGCACACCGACACCGTCACGCTCACCATCGACGGCATCGAGGTGACCGCGCCCAAGGGCGAGCTGGTCATCCGCACCGCCGAGCGGCTGGGCATCGACATCCCGCGGTTCTGCGACCACCCGCTGCTGGCCCCGGCCGGCGCGTGCCGCCAGTGCCTGGTGGACGTGGAGGGCCAGCGCAAGCCGGTCGCCTCGTGTACCCAGACGGTGGCCGACGGCATGGTGGTCCGCACGCAGCTGACCTCCGAGGTCGCCCGCAAGGCGCAGGAGGGTGTGATGGAGCTGCTGCTCATCAACCACCCGCTGGACTGCCCCATGTGCGACAAGGGCGGCGAGTGCCCGCTGCAGAACCAGGCGATGCAGGTCGGCCGCCCGGAGTCGCGCTTCCGCGAGGAGAAGCGCGAGTACGAGAAGCCGATCAACATCTCCGCGCAGGTGCTGCTGGACCGTGAGCGCTGCGTGCTGTGCCAGCGCTGCACCCGGTTCTCCGAGGAGATCGCGGGCGACAAGTTCATCGACCTGATGGACCGGTCGTCGGCCGAGCAGATCGGCATCTACCGCGACGCCTCCTTCGGCCACCCGCGCGACCACGGCACGATCGACGAGCTGGCCTACGACCAGGACGACCCGGAGCCGGGCGACGTCCCGTTCAACTCCTACTTCTCCGGCAACACGATCCAGATCTGCCCGGTCGGCGCGCTCACGAGCGAGCAGTACCGCTTCCGCGCCCGGCCGTTCGACCTGGTGTCCTCGCCGAGCAA
The DNA here is from genome assembly GCF_040648455.1 of Catellatospora sp. NPDC049133. NCBI lineage: Bacteria > Bacillati > Actinomycetota > Actinomycetes > Micromonosporales > Micromonosporaceae > Catellatospora > Catellatospora sp. NPDC049133. The sequence continues at coordinate 214,737 of NZ_JBEZDT010000008.1, read as the reverse complement.
GTGCGAGCACTGCGCGTCGGGCTGCGACATGCGCACCGACCACCGCCGCGGCAAGGTGCTGCGCCGGATGGCCGGCGACGACCCGCAGGTCAACGAGGAGTGGAACTGCGACAAGGGCCGGTGGGGCTTCCGCTACGCCACCGCCTTCGACCGGCTCACCACCCCGCTGGTGCGCGACGCCGAGAGCGGCGAGCTGCGCGAGGCCTCCTGGACCGAGGCGCTGACCGTCGCGGCCGAGGGCCTGCGGGCCGCCCGGGACGGCGCGTACGGCGTCGGCGTGCTGACCGGCGGCCGGCTGACCGTCGAGGACGCGTACGCGTACGCGAAGTTCAGCCGCATCGCGCTGGGCAGCAACGACATCGACTTCCGGGCCCGGCCGCTGTCGGCGGAGGAGGCCGAGTTCCTGGCCTCGTCGGTCGTCGGTGAGCAGTCGGTCACCTACACCGACCTGGAGCAGGCCAAGCACGTCGTGCTGGTCGGCTTCGAGCCGGAGGAGGAGAGCCCGATCATCCTGCTCCGCCTGCGCAAGGCGGCGGCCAAGGGCAAGCTCAAGGTCACCTCGGTGGCCCCGTTCCTGACCCGCGGCGCGGAGAAGGCCGGCGCGACGCTGGTCGAGTGCGTGCCCGGCCAGGAGCCGGCGGCGCTGTCCAACCTGGAGCTGGAGCCGGGCACCATCGTGCTGGCCGGCGAGCGGCTGGCCGTCGTCCGCGGCGGCTTCTCCGCCGTGGCGAGCCTCGCGGCCCGTACCGGCGCGAAGCTGGCCTGGGTGCCGCGGCGCGCGGGTGACCGCGGCGCGGTCGACGCGGGCTGCCTGCCCACGCTGCTGCCCGGTGGCCGCTCGGTCGCCGACGCGGCCGCGCGGGCCGAGCTGTCGGCGGCCTGGGGCGTGGCGGCGGGCGTGATCCCGAGCCAGACCGGCCGCGACACCGACGGGATCCTCGCCGCGGCCGCCTCCGGCAAGCTGGGCGCGCTGGTCGTGGCGGGTGTCGACCCGGCCGACCTGAGCGACCCGAAGGCCGCCGAGGAGGCGCTGGACAAGGTCGGCTTCCTGGTCTCGCTGGAGCTGCGGATGAGCGCCGTGTCCCGGCGCGCGAACGTGGTGTTCCCGGTCGCCGCGCCCGCCGAGAAGGCGGGCTCGTACGTGAACTGGGAGGGCCGCCTGCGCACGTACGAGCAGGCGCTGGAGACCCCGAACACGGGTGCGAAGCTGACCGACGCCCGGGTGCTCGACGCGCTGGCCGCCCGGATGGGCGTGACGCTGGGCACCGGCGACGTGCTGGCGGTGCGCCGCGAGCTGGGCAGCCTGCCCGCGACGGGCCAGCAGCGCCCGGCCGCGCCGACCGAGGTGGGCGCGGTCGCGCCCACGCTGAAGCAGAACGAGGCGATCCTGGCCAGCTGGGCGCAGCTGATCGACCTGGGCACCCTCACCGACGGCGACGAGGTGCTGGCCGGCACCGCCCGCCCGCCGGTGGTGCGCCTGTCGAAGGCCCGCGCCACCGCGCTGGGTGTCGCCGACGGAGACCCGGTGACCGTCGGGACCGCGCGGGGTGCGATCACCCTGCCGGCCGCGATCACCGAGATCGCCGATGACGTCGTCTGGGTGCCGACCAACTCGCCGGGTTCCACACTGCGCCGCACGCTCGGCGCGAACCCGGGCGCGGTCGTGACCGTGAGCGGAGGAAGCAAATGATCCTCGCCCCCATCGGGTTCCTCGCCGAGGACCCGGCGACCGGCGATCCGACGCTGGTCGACTTCGGGCATGACCCGTGGTGGATCGTCCTCATCAAGGTGGTCGGCGTCTTCGTCTTCCTCGTGGTGATGACCCTGTTCACCATCTGGTACGAGCGCCGCGTGGTGGCCCGGATGCAGGTGCGTCCCGGCCCCAACCGGCACGGTCCCTTCGGTCTGCTGCAGTCGCTGGCCGACGGTCTGAAGCTGGCGTTCAAGGAAGACATCATGCCGCTCAAGGCGGACAAGGTGGTCTTCTTCATCGCGCCGGTGATCTCGACCGTCTGCGCCTTCACCGCGTTCTCGATCATGCCGTTCGGCCCGTTCGTGTCGATCTTCGGCACGCGCACGCCGCTGCAGCTGACCGACATCCCGGTGGCGGTGCTGCTGGTGCTGGCCTGCTCGGGTATGGGCATCTACGGCATCGTGCTGGGCGGCTGGGCGTCGGGCTCGACGTACCCGCTGCTCGGCGGTCTGCGCTCCAGCGCCCAGCTGATCTCGTACGAGGTCGCGATGGGCCTGTCGTTCGTGGCCGTCTTCATGACCGCGGGCACGATGAGCACCTCGGAGATCGTCAACGCGCAGGCGCAGGGCTCCCCGGTGAACCTGTTCGGCTTCGAGTTCACCGCGCCGAGCTGGTTCTTCCTGCTGCTGCTGCCGAGCTTCATCATTTACTCGATCTCGGCGGTCGGCGAGACCAACCGGGCCCCGTTCGACCTCCCCGAGGCCGAGTCGGAGCTGGTCGGCGGTTTCCACACCGAGTACTCGTCGCTGAAGTTCGCGCTGTTCTTCCTGGCCGAGTACATCAACATGGTGACCGTCTCCGGTCTGTGCGCCACCCTCTTCCTGGGCGGCTGGCGCGCGCCGACGTCGTTCGAGAACTTCTGGCCGGGCATCAACTCCGGCTGGTGGCCGCTGCTGTGGTTCACCATCAAGGTGCTGCTGCTGCTGTTCGTCTTCATCTGGCTGCGGGGCACGCTGCCCCGCCTGCGCTACGACCAGTTCATGCGCTTCGGCTGGAAGGTCCTCATCCCGGTCAACCTGGTGTGGATCCTGACCCTGGCCGGCATCAAGACGCTGCAGAAGTCGACCTCGATGAGCCAGTTCGACAAGCTGTTCGCCGCCGGTGTCGTGGTCGGCGTGATCCTGCTGCTGGCGCTGCTGTGGCCGCAGAAGAAGGAGGAGCCGGTCCTGCCCGTCGAGGAGCAGGTCGCCCGGCGTCCCCAGGGCAGCTTCCCGCTGCCGCCGATGGACCTGCAGGTGCCGGTGAGCCCCCGCGCGAAGCGGCTGACCGCCGAGCGCGAGACCGTGCCCGCGACCAGCGAAGAGGAGGTGTGACATGGGTTCGATGACTGATGCCGTCAAGGGCTTCGGCGTGACGTTCTCGCACATGTTCAAGAAGACCGTCACCACGCACTACCCGGAGAAGCCGGACCCGACGGCCCCGCGTTACCACGGCCGGCACATCCTCAACCGCTACCCGGACGGCCTGGAGAAGTGCATCGGCTGCGAGCTGTGCGCGTGGGCCTGCCCGGCGGACGCGATCTTCGTCGAGGGCGGCGACAACACCGACGAGGCGCGCTTCTCGCCCGGTGAGCGGTACGCGGCCAATTACCAGATCAACTACGCCCGGTGCATCTTCTGTGGTCTGTGCATCGAGGCCTGCCCGACCCGCTCGCTCACCATGAGCAACGAGTACGAGCTGGCCCGCGACAACCGGCAGGACCTGATCTTCACGAAGGAGCAGCTGCTCGCGCCGCTGCTGCCCGGCATGGAGCAGCCGCCGCACCCGATGCGGCTGGGCGACACCGAGAAGGACTACTACCTGGGCGCCCCGGCGAACCCGGGTACGTCGGCGGGAGCTGAGACCCGATGATGCTTTCGACTCAGGTGCTCGCCGCGGCGGCCGAGACGGCGGCTCACGTGTCCGGCGGGGAGAAGTGGACCTTCTTCCTGCTGGCCCCGCTCGCGGTGATCGGCGCACTGGGCATGGTGATCGCCCGCAACGCGGTGCACTCCGCGCTGTGGCTGGTGCTGACCATGCTCAGCCTGGGCGTCTTCTACATCGTGCAGGCCGGTCCGTTCATCGGCATGGTGCAGATCATCGTCTACACCGGCGCGATCATGATGCTCTTCCTGTTCGTGCTGATGCTGGTCGGCCGCGACGCGTCCGACTCGGTGATCGAGACGCTGCGCGGCCAGAAGGTCGTCGCGATCCTGCTGGGCCTGGGCCTGGCGGGCCTGCTCGGCACCGGCGTCTTCCAGGCCACCCGGGACATGCCGGTGGCCGGCCTGGACAAGGCCAACATCAACGGCAACGTGCAGGGCATCGCCCAGCTGCTGTTCGGCCCGTACGTCTGGGTCTTCGAGGTCACCTCGGCGCTGCTCATCACGGCGGCGGTCGGCGCGATGCTGCTGGCCCACCGCGAGCGCGAGAAGGGCGAGCGGGTGGGCCAGGTCGCGCAGATGAAGGCGCGCTTCGAGCCGGGCAACTACCCCGGCCCCAAGCCGGGCCCGGGTGTCTTCGCGAACTCCACCTCGGTGGCCACCCCGGCGAAGCTGCCGGACGGCACCCCCGCCGAGCGGAGCATCTCGCCGATCCTGCCGACGCGCGAGCTCACCTCGGCCGAGATCGCCAACAAGCACACCGAGGGGAAGTGACCCGATGACCCCCATGTACTACATCGTGCTGTCGGCTGTGCTGTTCAGCATCGGCGCCGTCGGCGTGCTGATCCGGCGCAACGCCATCGTGCTGTTCATGTGCATCGAGCTGATGCTCAACGCCGCGAACCTGGCCCTGGTCACCTTCGCCCGGATGAACGGGACGCTGGACGGCCAGATCATGGCCTTCTTCTCGATGGTGGTCGCGGCAGCGGAGGTCGTCGTCGGTCTGGCCATCATCATGTCGATCTTCCGCACGCGACGCTCGGCGAGCGTCGACGACGCGAACCTGCTGAAGTACTGAGGCGGAGATGCAACCAACTCTGATGCTCGCGGAGGCGGCACAGGCGCCCGTCGTCTACGCCTCCGCGACCGGGATTCTTTCCTACATGTGGCTGCTGATCGCCGTTCCGGCGGTCAGCGCCCTGATCCTGCTCACGACCGGCCGCTGGGCCGACAAGTGGGGCCACTGGCTCGGCTGCGCCGCGGTGCTGTTCTCGTTCGTGCTGGGCGCGGCCATGTTCTTCGAGCTGCGCGACCTGCCCAACCGGGCGGTGCAGCTGGACCTGTACAGCTTCATCCCGGTCGGCTCGCTGCAGGTGGACTTCGGTTTCCTGTTCGACCCGCTGACCGCCTGCTTCGTGCTGCTGATCACGGGCGTGGGTTTCCTGATCCACCTGTACGCGACCGGCTACATGGCCCACGACGAGGGCCGTCGCCGCTTCTTCGGGTACTTCAACCTGTTCATCGCGGCGATGCTGCTGCTGGTGCTCGGCAACAACTACGTGATGCTCTACTTCGGCTGGGAAGGCGTGGGTCTCGCGTCCTACCTGCTGATCTCCTTCTGGTACGGCCGGCCGTCCGCGGCCACCGCCGGCAAGAAGGCGTTCATCATGAACCGCATCGGTGACGCGGGTCTGGTGCTCGGCATCTTCGTGATGTTCGCGCAGCTCGGCTCGGTCAACTACGACGTGGTGTTCAGCAACGCCGGCCTGCTGCCGAGCACGACGATCCTGGTGCTCGGCCTGCTGCTGCTGCTCGGCGCGTGCGGCAAGTCCGGCCAGTTCCCGCTGCAGGCGTGGTTGCCCGACGCGATGGAGGGCCCGACCCCGGTCTCGGCCCTGATCCACGCGGCGACGATGGTGACCGCCGGTGTCTACCTGATCGCCCGCTCCAACCCGATCTTCTCGGCGAACCTGACGCTGCAGACGGTCGTGGTCAGCGTCGGCGCGCTCACCCTGCTGCTGGGCTGCATCATCGGCTCGGCCAAGGACGACATCAAGCGCGTGCTCGCCTGGTCGACCGTGTCGCAGATCGGCTACATGTTCCTCGGCGTCGGGCTGGGCGGCGGCGCGTACGCGCTGGCCATCATCCACCTGCTGGCGCACGGCTTCTTCAAGGCCAACATGTTCCTCGGCGCCGGCTCGGTCATGCACGGCATGAACGACCAGGTGGACATCCGCCGCTTCGGCGGGCTGTGGAAGTACATGAAGATCACCTGGCTCACCTTCATGATGGGCTGGCTGGCGATCATCGGCATCCCGCCGCTGAGCGGCTTCTTCACCAAGGAGCCGATCATCGTGGCCGCCTTCGCGCGGCCCGGCTGGACCGGCTGGCTCTACGGCTTCGCGGCGCTGATCGGCGCGGGTCTCACCGCGTTCTACATGACTCGGCTGTTCATCCTGACGTTCCACGGCCCGAAGCGGTGGACCACCGCCAAGGAGGGCTCGGTCGACCAGCACCCGCACGAGTCCCCGCCGGTGATGACGATCCCGCTGATCTTCCTGGCGCTCGGCTCGATCTTCGCCGGCTGGCTCATGGCCTCCCCGGTCGCGGAGTGGCTCACCCCCGTGCTGGGCCCGCCGGTCGAGGAGCACCCGACGACGCTGTCCCACACCACCATCACCATCCTCAGCCTGGCGCTGACGGTGGCGGGTGCGGGTCTGGCGTACGCGCTGTTCAACAAGGGCACGGCGCTGGAGCCGCAGCCGGCCGGCGCGCTGGTCACGGCCGCCCGCAACAACCTCTACACCGACGCCTTCAACGAGGCCGTGTTCGAGAAGCCGGGCAAGTGGTTCACCCGGGCCCTGGTCTTCGTCGACAACAAGGGCGTGGACGGCCTCGTCAACGGGCTCGCGGCGCTGGTCGGCGGGGGCTCGGGCAGGCTGCGGCGGCTCCAGACCGGCTTCGTGCGGTCGTACGCGCTCTCGATGCTTCTCGGCGGGGTGCTGGTGCTCGGCGCCTTCGCCGCGGTGCAGCTCGGCTGGATGGGATAACGATGAAATACCTGTCAATCCTGACTCTCGCGCCGCTGGTCGGCGCGCTGACGGTCGCGTTCGTCCCGCGAGCCAAGCCGGAGCTGGCCAAGCGGCTGGCGCTGATCTGGTCGATCGTGGTGCTGGCCGTGGGCGTGGCGACCTGGGTCGCGTACAAGCCCGGCGGCCCGCGCCTGCAGCTGCAGGAGTCCTACACCTGGATCCCGGCGTGGGGCGCGAAGTTCAGCTTCGCCGTCGACGGCATCGCCCTGGTGATGATCGCGCTGATCGCGCTGCTGGTGCCGCTGGTGATCCTGGCCAGCTGGCACGACGCGGAGAAGAGCAAGCGCAGCGTCCCGGCGTACTTCGCCCTGCTGCTGGCGCTCGAAGGCACCATGATCGGCACCTTCACCTCCGCCGACGTGCTGCTGTTCTACCTCTTCTTCGAGGTCATGCTGGTGCCGATGTACTTCATCATCGGCTCGTTCGGCACCGACGTGCCGGCCAAGCAGCGCCAGTACGCCGCGGTGAAGTTCTTCCTCTACTCGCTGGTCGGCGGTCTGCTCATGCTGGCCGCGGTCATCGGCATGTGGGTGTACGGCGGCCAGACCTTCGACTGGCAGACGCTGACGAACGTGGAGTTCACCACCACCGTGCAGCGGTGGCTGTTCCTCGGCTTCTTCATCGCCTTCGCCATCAAGGCGCCGTTCTTCCCGTTCCACACCTGGCTGCCCGACGCCGGTGGGGCGGCTCCGGCCGGCGCCGCGGCACTGCTGGTCGGCGTGATGGACAAGGTCGGCACCTTCGGCATCCTGCGCTACTGCCTCCCGCTGTTCCCGGAGGCGTCGCGCTGGTTCGCGCCGTGGGCGATCGGCCTGTCGGTGATCGGCATCATCTACGCGGCCCTCGTGGCGATCGGCCAGAAGGACCTCAAGCGCCTGGTCAGCTACACCTCGATCGCGCACTTCGGCTTCATCGGCGTCGGCATCTTCGCCTTCACCTACCAGGCCGGCTCCGGCGCGGTGCTGTACATGGTCAACCACGGTCTCGCCACCGGCCTGCTGTTCCTGGTCGTGGGCATGTTCGTGGCGCGCCGCGGCAGCACCCTGGTGACCGACTTCGGCGGCGCGGGCAAGCTGCTGCCGGTGCTGGCGGGCGTCTTCTTCATCGCGGGCATGGCCTCGCTGGCGCTGCCGGGCCTGGCCCCGTTCGTCAGCGAGTTCCTGGTGCTCATCGGCACGTTCACGGTGAACAAGCCGGTGGCGGTCATCGCGACGGTCGGCATCATCCTCGCCGCGGCGTACGTGCTGTGGATGATCCAGCGCACCACGCAGGGCAACACCAACCCGGCGTTGCTCGACCTCGCGCCGATGAAGCGCGACCTGTCGCTGCGTGAGGGCATCGTGGTGGCCCCGCTGATCGTGCTGCTGATCGTGCTGGGCTTCTACCCCAAGCCCGTGCTCGACGTGATCAATCCGGCGGTGCAGGCCACGCTGACCGACGTGGTCACCCCGGAGCGGGCCGACCCGGCGCCCGCCACCTCCACTGTGGAAGCAGGAAAGTGACCATGGGCGAAGATTTTGTCGTCAAGCTGCCGGAGCTGGATTACGCCGCCCTGGCGCCGATGCTGATCCTGTTCGGCGCGGCGTGCCTCGGGGTGCTCGTCGAGGCGTTCGTGCCGCGCCGGGCCCGTAACACCGTGCAGCTGGTGCTGGGTCTGCTGGCCCTGGTCGCCGCGCTGGTCGCCGTGCTGATGCACGCGCCGGACGTGACCGACGCCAACGCGCTGACCGGTGCGCAGTCGCTGTCGATCGACCAGGCCGGCCTGTTCCTGCAGGGTGCGATCCTGGTGCTCGCGATCGTCGCGCTGCTGCTGTTCGGCGAGCGCACGCTGGAGAACGGCGGCCCGTTCGTGGCCCAGGCCGCGATCACCGTCGGCTCGGAGCTCGACCGCAGGCAGGCGGCCAAGGAGTCGGGTGCGACCGAGGTCTACCCGCTGGCCGTCTTCGCCGTCGCCGGCATGATGCTCTTCGTCACCGCGAACAACCTGTTGGTCATGTTCGTGGCGCTGGAGGTCTTCTCGCTCCCGCTGTACCTGCTCTGCGCGCTCGCCCGGCGCAAGCGGCTGCTGTCACAGGAGGCCGCGCTCAAGTACTTCCTGCTCGGCGCGTACGCCTCGGCGTTCTTCCTGTTCGGCCTCGCGATGATCTACGGCTTCGCCGGCGCGGTCGACTTCCGGGCGATCCACGCCTCGGTGACCGACTCGACGAACAGCCCGATCCTGCTGTTCATCGGCCTAGCGATGCTGTCCATCGGCCTGCTGTTCAAGGCCGCCGCGGCGCCGTTCCACGTCTGGACGCCCGACGTCTACCAGGGCGCGCCGACCGCGGTCACCGCGTTCATGGCGGCCTGCACCAAGGTCGCCGCGTTCGGCGCGCTGGCCCGGGTGCTCTACGTCGGCTTCGACGGGCTCGGCTGGGAGTTCACGCCGGTGCTCGGCGTCATCGCGGTGCTGACGATGCTGATCGGCGCGATCCTCGCGGTGACCCAGACCGACCTCAAGCGCCTGCTGGCCTACTCGTCCATCGCCAACGCCGGCTACCTGCTGGTCGGTGTGCTGGGCGGCGGCAAGCAGGGCCTGAGCAGCATGCTGTTCTACCTCGTGGCGTACGGCTTCCTCGTGATCGCGGCCTTCGCGATGCTCACGCTGGTCCGTGACGCCGACGGGGAGGCCACGCACCTGGCCCGCTGGGCGGGCCTGGGCAAGCGGTCGCCGCTGTTCGCCGGTGTCTTCACCTTCCTGCTGCTGGGCTTCGCGGGCATCCCGCTGACCAGTGGTTTCGTGGCGAAGTTCGCGGTGTTCGGCGCGGGCATCAACGGCGACCAGACCTGGCTGGTGCTCTTCGGCGTGCTGAGCAGCATCATCCTCGCCTTCCCGTACCTGCGGGTCGTCGTCATGATGTGGCTGAGCGAGCCCGGTGAGACGACCCCGAGCGTCTCCATCCCCGGCATGCTGACCTCGACCGCCCTCATGATCGGCGTGCTGGTCACGCTGGTGCTGGGCGTCTGGCCGAGCCCACTGCTCGACCTGACGACCGACGTGTCCAACTTCATCCGGTAGGTAGGCGTAAATCCGAGGCTCCCCCCACGACCCGTTCACTGGGCATGGGGGGAGCTTCGATCATGTGAGAGCCATGTGGCATCGTGAGGACGTGGTGAGCAGCGTGAACGGTCGTACTGCCCGGAGCACCGGTGTCCGGTTCGAGGACCCTGCCCTGGAAGCCTCGGTGATGGCGCACCTGGCGTCGGTGGAGGACCGCCTGCGCGAGTGCGTCGAGTCCGCGGACCCCTTCGTCAGCGAAGCCGCCAAGCACCTGATGGAGGCCGGCGGGAAGCGGTTCCGGCCGATGCTGGTCGCGGTCTGCGCGCACTTCGGCGACCCCGCCGCGCCTGAACTCGTGGACGCGTCGACGGTGCTGGAGCTGACCCACGTCGCCACGCTCTACCACGACGACGTCATGGACGAGGCGCTGGTGCGCCGCGGCACGCCCAGCGCCAACGCGCGCTGGGGCAACTCGCTGGCCATCCTCGTCGGCGACTTCCTCTTCTCCCGGGCGGCGGAGCTGGCCGCGGGCCTCGGCCCCGACGCGGTGCGCATCCAGGCGCAGACGTTCGCGCAGCTGGTGCACGGCCAGATCGCGGAGACGGTGGGCCCGCGCGACGCCGACCCGGTCGAGCACCACCTGAAGGTGCTCGACGGCAAGACCGCGTCGCTGATGGCGACCTGCGGCACGTTCGGCGGCATGTTCTCCGGCGCGTCCCCCGCGACCACGGCGGCCCTCACCACGTACTGCGAGACGTTGGGGCTGGCCTTCCAGCTCTCCGACGACCTGCTCGACATCTCCAGCGAGTCGACGGACTCCGGCAAGACGCCCGGCACCGACCTGCGTGAGGGCGTGCCGACGCTGCCCGTGCTCTACGCGCTGGCCTCCGACGACAGCGACCCGGCCGCGGTCCGCCTGCGCCAGATCCTGGCCGACGGCCCGGTCACCGACGACGCGCTGCACGCCGAGGCGCTGGAGCTGCTGCGCGACAGCGTGGCGCTCAAGCGCGCCCGGGAGACCGTGCGCGGTTACGCCGAGCAGGCCCGAGCCCAGCTGCAGGGCCTGCCGCGCAACGCGGCCCGCGAAGCGCTGGAGTCCCTCTGCGACGTCATCGCCGACCGCATCAGCTGAGTTGCCGGCGCCCGCCTCCGGCGGGCGCGGGGTTCGGCCTCTCAGCCTCCTTTACCCTCCGGGCGCTCGCCGCTGCGCGGCTTCCGCGCCTGTCGGGTGCGGTCGGCGGCCGAACCCGGCTGTCGTCGCGGTCAAGGCCGCCGTGGTCGCGGTTGGCGGATTCGCGCATCTCAAGTGTTCGCGACGAGCGCCAACCGTCCGGAATGGATCGAGGGATTTCGTTGCGTCGGGGCTCTTCACGTCAGGCGTGCATTTGCATATCGTAGGTGCGACTGCATGGAGGTGACGGTGCGAGACTCAGCGGTTCCGCCATCGGACATGGTCAGCAGCGTGGCGCGAGCGCTGCGGGTGCTGGAGGTGGTGGGCGAGTCGCCCACCGGGCTGTCCCCCAAGCAGATCGCGCGCCGGTGCGACATCACGATCGCCGCCGCGTACCGGATGCTGCGCACCCTCGCCCACCAGGGTTACGTGATGCGCCGCGCCGACGGGGCGTACACGCTGGGCCTGGCGGTCGCCGACCGCTTCCGTGAGCTGGTCAGCGCGATGCGCGGGCCCGCCGAGGTCGGCACGGTGCTGCGCCGCGCCAGCGCCGAGATCGGCTACAGCCACTACCTGGGCAGCTTCGTCGACGGGCGGATCGCGATCACCGCCGTGGCGGAGGGTTTCCGCTCGCCGCACGTCGAGGACCTGGTGCCCGGGTTCGACGAGGGCGCGCACGCGACCGCGCTGGGCAAGAACCTGCTCGCCACCCTCGACCAGGCGCAGCGCGAGCGCTACCTCAAAGAGCACGGCATGCGGGCCTTCACCCAGGCCACGCTGCGCTCGCACACGGCGCTCGACGCCGACATCGCGGCGGGTATGCGCCGCGGCATGCAGGTGGAGATCGGGCAGTTCCGCCCGGGGGTGGCCTGCGCGTCGGTGTCCGTGCAGACGGCCGGCGACCTGTCGCAGCGCTTCGTGGTCGCCTGCGCGCTGCCGGCGGTCGACCTGGTGAAGCAGGCGCCGATGATCCGGGAACGGCTGCACGCCACGGCCCGCACGCTTCAGGCGGCCCTCAACGCCCCACTGACGGCCGTACACGGTGCGGCCGCGGCCTGACCCCACTCCGGCAGTCCACAGCCCGGCAGCCGACCCGGGAAGGCACCGCGACGGCGGCGCGTGTAGTGGGTCAGTCGGACAGGAAGAGGCAGAACGGGTGGCCGGCCGGGTCGAGGTAGACGCGGACGTCGTCCTGCGGCTGGAAGCCGGCGAGCGTCGCGCCGGCGGCGACCGCGTGGGCACCGGAGGCCGCCAGGTCGTCGACGGCGACGTCCAGGTGAACCATCATCTGTTGCTCGCCGGGACCCGCCGGCCACACCGGGCGCACGTACGCTGACTCGGTCTGGAAGGACAGGCCCGGCCCGCCACCGGGTCCGCGCAGCTTGACCCAGTCGGGTTCGTCCTGCTCCCGGGTCCAGCCGAGCAGCCGTTCGTAGAAGGCGGCCAGCGCCTGCGCGTCGGGCGAGTCCAGCACGATGCCGGACAGCTCCAGCCGGGGCGTGTTCTCGGTCATACCGGTCAGCCTAGACAGGAACAGCGCCCGCGGCCCGAGGGCCGCGAGCGCCGCTGGTGCGAGGTGGGTCAGCTGCCGACGGGGCGGCCGTCGAGCCGCCACACGCCGACGATGCCCGGCTTGGCGTAGTCGCCGTCGGGCCAGGTGCTGGCCGGCTTGTCCATGGACGCGCCGCTGATCTCGCCGGGGTGCTGTGGGGCGACGAACACCGTCTTGTTGTCCACGCTGATGAACGGGCCGCAGGCCTCGGCCCCGCGGGGCACGGTGAGGAACTGCTTGAGGTGGCCGGCCTCCGGGCCGCTCAGCGCGGTCGCGAACAGGCCGTCGTTGGACAGCAGCGCGTTGCCGTCCGTGGAGATCCACAGGTTGCCCGCGCCGTCGAACGCGAGGTTGTCGGGGCAGGAGATCGGCGAGACCTTGGTCTTGTCGTACCCCATGAAGTAGGTCGACGGGTCCGCCGGGTCGCCGCAGACGATCGGGACCGCCCAGGTGAACGTGGTGCCGGTGTGGTCGCCGCCGTTCTCGGTGATCTCGAAGATGTGCCCGTGCTTGTTGGCGTTGCGCGGATTGGCCTCGTCGGCCGGCGCGTTGCGGCCGCCGGTGGTGCCGCGGGCCGTGTTGTTGGTCAGCGCGGCGTAGATCTTGCCGGTGACCGGGTTCGGCTCGACGTCCTCCGGACGGTCCATCTTGGTCGGGTTGACCAGGTCGGCCGCGAGGCGGGTGTGCACCAGGATCTGCTCGACGGTCCAGCCCGGCACCATCGGCTTGTTGTCCTTGACGAGCGGGATCCAGACGCCGGTGCCGTTGAACGCGCCGTCGCTGGGCAGCTTGCCGGTGCCGTCGATCTCGGCGGCGCTCGTGTAGCCGAGCTGCGCCACGTACAGGTCGCCGGACTCCAGCAGGGACATGTTCTGCTTGCGGGCCCAGTACGAGTTGCCGCGGGTGAACTTCTTGTGCGACACGAACTTGTACATGTAGTCGTGCCGCTCGTCGTCGCCCATGTACGCCACGACGTGCCCGCTGTCGGCCACGATGACGTTCGCGCCCTCGTGCTTGAACCGGCCCAGCGCGGTGTGCTTGCGCGGGGTCGAGCCCGGGTCGAACGGGTCCACCTCGACGATCCAGCCGTGGCGGTTGATCTCGTTCGGGGTCACGGCCAGGTCGAACCGGGCGTCGACCCGGTCCCACTTGCGCGAGCCGCTGGGGTAGCGGGCCGTGGTGGACACGCCGTACCGGGCCAGCGAGGCCTTGGCCTCCTCGGGCGCGCCGTCGCCGCCGACGAAGTACTGGTTCCAGTTCTCCTCGCCGGACAGCACCGTGCCCCACGGGGTCACGCCGCCCGCGCAGTTGTTGAACGTGCCGATGACCTTCTTGCCGGTGGGGTCGGCGGCCGTCTTCAGCAGCGCCGAACCCGCGGCGGGGCCGGTCACCGCGAAGACGGTGGACAGACCGGTGATGCGCCGGTTGTACGACCGCCGCCCCTTGCCGACCACGACCCACTGCCCGGTGCGCCCGACCCGCTCCAGCTCGACCACCGACATGCCGTGCGCGGCGATCGTGGCCTGGATCTGGTCGGTGGTCAGTGCGTCCAGCCCGGCGAAACCGGGGAACATCAGCTCTTCGTTGGTGTACTCGTGGTTGCAGACCAGCAGCGCGCGGTCGCCGCCGCGGCCGAGCGGCAGCACCGCGACGAAGTCGTTGTTGTAGCCGAACTGCTTCGACTGGGTGGCCGCGCTCTGCTTCGCCGGGTCGAAGTCCGCCGCGCCGGGCACGACCTCGTCACCCCAGCGGATGATCACGTTGTGGTCGTACCCGTTGGGCACCACCAGGTTGTCCAGCGTGTTCGGGGGGATCGGCGAGAACGTCAGCGCGGTCGGCTTGCCCGTGCGGGTCAGCGTCTCCACGGAGAACTCCTCGGCCGCGGCCGCCTCGCCGGGCTCGGCGAACGCCGGGGACGCGGCGGTGGCACCGGCCACCGCACCGGCGAAGCCGAGCGCGATGGCGCCGGCCGAGCCGGCCTTGAGCATGCCGCGCCGGGACACCTCGGCCTGCACGACGTCGCCGAAGTACTCGTTCGACGACGTGTTCGGGGCCGGGTGGTCACAGGCGTTGCCGCAGCGGTACAGGCAGGTCATGGACGACCGGCTGCCTCCGCTGTGGCCGTCCCCGCCGAGCAGGGGGAGCCGGCGGCGGGATTCGTTCATGGGAGTTGCCTCCATACGTCGGGTTCGACAGGGTGTGCCGTCGTCCGGAACGTAGGTAGCCCGAGTGAGCCGCGCTCATCCCATGGATGAACCCCACATGAACACCACCAGGCAGCCGCGCCGCCGTCTCAAGATCGCTCGACTTGCCGGGCAGATGTGCGTATCTTGAGCCCGCTTTCGCCCACTTGCCAGGCAAGTCGAGCGACCTTGGTGTGGATTACGCCCGGGTGGCGGCCAGCGGAGTCGCCACCGCCAACCGCGTACGGCGGGCGTTGCGGAGTCCGTCCCAAGTGAAGACGGCCAGGGCGAGCCAGACCAGGCCGAAGCCGAACAGGCGGGCCGGTGGCATGGGCTCGTGGAAGGCGAACACGCCGAGTGCCAGCTGCAGGGTCGGGGCGACGTACTGGAGCATGCCGAGCCCGGTGAACGGGATGCGGTTGGCGGCTCCGGCGAACATCAGCAGCGGGATGGCCGTGATCACGCCCGCTGCGGCGAGCAGCAGCGTGTGCCCGGTGCTCACCTGGCCGAAGGTCAGGTCGCCGGAGGAGGCGAGCCAGCCCAGGGCTGCCAGCGCGGGCAGGGTGAGCACCGCGGACTCGACGAACAGGCCGTCGGCCGGGGGCAGGGCCAGGCGCTTCTTGGTCAGGCCGTACAGGGCGAAGGAGCAGGCCAGGATGAGGGCGATCCACGGCGGGTGGCCGTAGTCGACGGTCAGCACGAGCACCGCGACCGTGCCGACGCCGACCGCGGCCCACTGCGCGGCGCGCAGCCGCTCGCCCAGCACCACCACGCCGAGCACGATGACGACGAGCGGGTTGATGAAGTAGCCGAGCGACGTCTCCACCACCCGGTCCACGTTCACGCCGTAGATGTAGGTGCCCCAGTTGACGCCGATGAAGATGGCGGCCAGCGTGATGCCGCCGACGGTGGCGGGCTTTCGCAGCAGCGCTGCGATCTGCCGCCAGCGGCGCACCACGGTCAGCAGGAGCACCATGAACAGGGCCGACCAGGCGATCCGGTGGGCCAGCACCTCGACCGGGCCGGCCGGTTTGAGCAGCTTGAAGTACGCCGGGAAGAAGCCCCACAGTGCGTAGGCGCCGAACCCGTACAGGTAGCCGAGGCGAAGCTGACTCACCTACCAATGGTAAGGGGAGGCCTCGCCTCGGCTCCTGACATGTGAGCCAGGTCGCTCAGCTGGTGAGAAGACTCAGTCCTCGATGAACCAGTTCAGTGCCCAGCTGGTGAGACCGACGACCAGCGCGCCGAGGATGGCGGCGGGCCAGAAGTCGTCGACGTGGAACGGCACGTCCAGCAGGCCCGCGATGAAGCTGGTCAGCATGAACAGCGCGCCGTTCACCACCAGCGCGATCAGGCCGAGGGTGAAGACGTACAGCCCGCAGCCGACCATCTTGACGATCGGGCGGATGAACGCGTTGCAGAGGCCGAAGATGACCGCGATCGCGACGAACGTGCCGATCTTGCCGAGGATGGTCTCGGCGGTCACGCTGATGCCCGGCACGAGCATGGTCGCCACCCAGACGGCGGCGGCGCTGGCGGCCAGACGGAGGAGGATGCCCATGGTGCGGCATCGTGCCACGATTCGCCCGGGTGCGCACCCCCCCGGCCGGGCCGGTCAGCGTCCGTTCTGCTGGGTCGCGTTGATCAGCTGCTGCTCGTAGCCGGTGGTGCTGAGCGCCGCCCAGCGCACCGAGCGCCGGTGCACCACGCCGATCATGCCGGGCTGGGCGCGGGACAGCCACGACTCCTGGTCGCGGCTGAGCCCCAGCACGGACACCGCGACCGCGGCCTCGGCGGGCTGCAGCGGCTGCAGCAGCGCCAGGTCGGCACGGCCGAGCACGTCCACGTCCACCGGGGACAGGTCGTCGCGCACCACGAGTGTGCTGTGCCACGGGGTGCCCGGCGTGCGGTCGGCGGCGACCGGACCCGCGTCGACGATGCTGAGCAGCGGGCGCAGCGGCGTGCCGGGCGGCACGTTGACCGGGCCGGGGGCCATGACGGCCAGCGGCGCGCCGGAGCCCAGCCCGCGGCTGAACGGCTCCCACGCCCACGGGCGGGTCGTCTGGACCAGCACGTACGACCCGAGGGCCATCGCGCGCACGGCGACGACCTGGGCGACGGCGACGCCGCCGATCAGGACGACCCGGGTCGCCTCGGGGCGGAACAGCCGGAAGGAGACCGGCTCGCTGTGCCGGTTGACGCCGATCATGAGTCCGCTGCCGCCGTACGGTGTGGCCAGCGCGGCGACCGCGGCCGGACGCCGGGCGACGCCGCCGCGGCCGCCCGCGCCGAGGTCGGCGGGACCGGGCCCGGCCAGCGGGAGAGTGGCGGTCAGGCCGTCGAACTGCTGGCCGTCGAGGCGGCGGGCCTGGGCGTGCTCGGTGGCCAGCAGCTGGCGCAGGGCGGTGCCCGCGTTGCCGAGCGAGGTGTGGTCGGGCGCGGTGAGCCGCACGGTCAGCTCGGCCTGCACAGTGGCGCCGCCGTCGGCCCAGGGCCCCGCGGTCAGCGACACCGAGACCGTGGTGGCGGGCAGCCGCAGCAGGCGCGGCAGCAGCGCGTGGGCGGGGTCGGGGTGCGGCGTCGGCCAGCGCTCCACGGCGTACGAGCTGGCGTAGAGCCCGCCGATGTGCAGCGCGGACCAGCCCTCCTGCGCGGCGGTCGTCCCGTCGTGCCCGGCCGCCTCGGCGAGCGCGCGCAGCGCCGCGACGTCGCCGAGCAGCCGGTGTGGCACGTCGCCCAGCTTCGCGCGCACCTTGCGCACCGCACCGGTGAGCGCGCGTTCCAGGTCGGCCTCCGACCAGCCTTCGGCCCGGTGCACACGCACCACCAGCAGGGCGCGCTCGTTTGCCAGCAGCCGTCCGCTGGACAGCTGGCGGTAGGACGAGGCCGCGGGCGACGAGCCGTTGGCGGCGTTGGCGTGCAGCAGCAGCTGCAGCCGCACGGGCGGGGTGTCGGCAGCGGGGGCGGGCAGCAGCGTGGCCGGCGAGGGCAGCGGGTGCCAGGCGCGGGCCGGCATCACCGCCTGGTCGCCGAGTTCCAGCAGCACGCACATGCCCAGGGCGTCGGTGAGCGAGGCGCAGGACACGCCCTCGATGTCCAGCATGGACAGTCGACTGCCGGGCGCGGCGGCGGCGAGCAGCTCGGCCGGGTCACCGGTCGGCTCGATGCGCCGGCGGCGGCCGCGATAGCGCAGGTAGACGGCGGTCCACTCGGACAGCCAGCGCCCACGCCAGCGGCCCCAGGCCACCACCACGAGCGCGGCGGCCACGGGAACGGCGGGCAGCAGCAAGCCGACGCCCGCCTGCGCGGCGGCCACCAGCAGCACCAGTGCCAGCTGCACGGCGACGATCTGACCGCTGCCGAGTCCGAGGAACCGCCTGGCGGGCCGCGGGTGCGCCGCCGGTGCGGTCCCCTCGTCGATGGTGCGTGCCGTCGGCCCGGTCACCGTGTCGACCGTCATCGCGATAGCCTCCCCTAGGCTCCAGCTAGTGGCGGCCCTCGCGGTCCGCCCGGCGGCGGATCAGCCGCGGACATCCACCAGCTGTACCGCCGCACTTCGCCCGGCTCATGGTAGAGCCGCAGGCTGACCCGTGGGGAGGGCCCATGCCGTCGAGACAGGACCAACTGCACTCGTACCAGTTCACGGTGCAGCGCGTGGTCTCGGCGCTGGTGATGCGCGACACCGATCCGGCGCAGGCGCCGTTTCGCCGCGCGGCCGGCGCGACGCTCGCCAGCATCCTGCTGGCCGTGGTCATCGCGGCCGGATACGGGGTGTACGGCGTGTTCAGCAATCGTGGCGACACCGGCTGGAAGGCCGACGGCACGGTCATCATCGAGGACGGCTCGGGCGCGCACTTCGTGTACCGCAACGGAAAGCTGCACCCGGCGCTGAACCTGACCTCGGCGCTGCTGGCCTCCGGCGCGACGTCGCCGAAGCTGGTGACGGTGGCGAAGAAGTCGCTTGTGGACGTGCCGCGCGGGCTCACCGTCGGCGTGGTGGACCTGCCGGACTCGCTGCCGGATCCGGGCGCCCTGCTCGGGCTGCCCTGGTCGATCTGCTCGGCGACCGAGGCCGGCAAGCCGGCGTCGGTGCTGGTGGTGGGCGACGGCGTGCAGGCCGGCAAGGGCCGGGTGATGGGCGGCGACGACGCGCTGTTCGTGCGCGCCGGTGACCAGATCTACCTGCTGTGGCACGGCCGGCTCTACAACGCCGACGCCGACGAGTTCGCCGACCTGGCCGGCGGAGCGCAGCCGATGGCCGTGCCGGCCGCGTTCGTCAACGGCATGCCCCAGGGCCAGCCGCTGGACGAGCCGCGGGTGGGCTCGCCGGGTGCGCGCTCGACCGTCAAGAACCTCAAGAACGGCCAGGTCATCAAGATCAAGGGCCTGGACGGCAAGTCGCACCAGTACGCGGTGGTCCGTGCGGACGGCCTGGCGATGATCACCCCGGTGCAGGCCGCGCTGCTGCTCGGCCGGTACCGGCAGAAGCACGACATCGGCCGGGAGATCGAGATCGACCAGACCGAGCTCGCCGAGTACGACAACTCGCCCGCCAGCCTGGTCCCGGACGCCAACGACCCGCGGCAGCCACCGGCGAACATGCCGACCATCGCCTCCTACGGCCAGGGCGCGCTGTGCGCGGTGACCCGCGACGACTCGAACGCCCCCGAGGTGCGCGTCGAGGTGCCGATGGACCTGGCCGGGCGTATCGCGACCGTGGCCCGCAGCGCCGAGGGCGGCGCGTACGCCGACTACGTGCTCGTGCCCTCCGGCCGGGGTGCCATCGTCGCCGCGGGCACCACGCTGAGCCTGGTCACCGACCAGGGCGTGCGCTACGACGCGGCCCGCCCCGACGTGCTGCCGATGCTCGGCTACAAAGACCCGGTGCCGCTGCGGTTGCCGTCGTCGCTCGTCGATCTGCTGCCCCCGGGACCGGGTCTGGACCCGCAGGCCGCGTCGGCCCAGCTGGCGCTCGGCTGAGCCGCGGCGAGGTTATCCACAGGCGAGGGCTCCGGGCTGGCACGAGTCGACGCGGGACGCTACCGTCACCGAGACAGGCGCACCGCCACCAATGCTCCGCATAGGACGGTGGAATGCGTAACTGCACAAAGGGAATGGGGTGACGTACGACAATGGCGGAAACCGCCTCCGAAGCTGCGATCATGGCCTCGACCGCGGGCAAGTTCGACTCGGCCAACGACGACCTGCAGACCATGCTCAGCAGCCTGCTGAGCGAGCTGGAGATGCTGCAGACCAGTTGGGTGGGTCGGGCCGGCAGCTCCTTCGAGCAGGTCAAGATCGCCTGGTCGCAGGACCAGAAGGCACTGCACCAGGCGCTCGCTGAGACGTCGAAAGCGATCCGCACGGCCGGCCAGGAGTACAGCCGCGCCGACGAGGAGCAGGCAGGCCGGGTGGCCTCCAAGAACACCGGCGGCGTCTCGCTGAACCTGTGAACGCAGATCACGGACCGAAAGGGGGAGGACCGATATGAGCAACGGCGACAGGCTCGTCGTCAACTTCGCCTCGCTGCACGAGGCAAGCGGGCACATTCAGAAAGCGCTGGGCAAGCTGGAGACCACGCTGAGCCAGCTGGAGAGCGACGCCGGGCCGATGGTGTCCACGTGGAGCGGCGCCGCGCAGACGGCGTACCACGAGCGTCAGGCCAAGTGGCGTAAGGCCGCGGACGAGCTGTCCGCGATGCTGCGCGACATCAAGGGCGCGGTCGACGAGGCCGCCGTCCAGTTCAAGGACGCCGAGGACCGCAACACCCGGCTGTTCCACTGACCACGTCGCCGTGGCCCGGGGCGGGCGGCTTCCGCCGCCCCGGGCTGCGCGCGTAGCAGCTCAGGCCGCCGTGCCGGCGGGGCGGAACCGGTCCAGGACGTCGCCGGTGATCGCGACGACCCGTGCGGCGTCCTCCGCCGACAGCCGGTTCTGCGCCGCGGCCAGCGCCTGCTTGGAGTCCATCGGGCGGAACGCCGTCTTCGACGTGCCCGAGCGCACGAAGCCGCGCTGGGAGTCCTGCTCCCCGGCCGTGGTCGCCGCGACGACCTGCGCGCGGGCCTGCTCGTCGAAGTTCAGCCCGAAGTGCGCGTACAGCGCCCCGAACTCCTCCTCCGGTCGCATCGCGAAGTCCTCGTAGCGGCGCACGAGCACGCCCGGCACGTGCCGGTGCACCCGGTCGACCACGTCGTAGACGACCCGCCACAGCAGTGCCGTGGTGTGGATCTCGTCCTCCTTGGCGGCGGCCTCGCGCAGCTCGTCCACGTGGTCGGCGAGCAGGTCCCGGGTGAGCAGCGGCTGGCCCAGCAGCTCGTCCAGGCTGATGTGCCAGCCCAGCTTCCGGTAGCTGCCGACCAGCGACACCGGGTCGCGCACCAGCACGACCGAGCGCACCCCGAACTTCTCCGCCAGCCACGGCACCGCCATCAGCGCGTACGGGTCGTCGAGCATGGCACGCCGGCCGCGCAGCCGACCCGTGGTGAACGCGGTCGCGTACTTCACCATCCGGGCGATGTCGTAGGGGGCGCGGTTGCGGCGCAGCTCGCGGCCGACGCCGTAGCGCAGGGCCAGGGTGCGGCGGAACGCGCGCAGCCAGACGTCCTCGTTGTCGGCGCAGATGTACTGGAAGCGGTGCGTGACGTCGGCGTCGAGCACGCCCGGCGAGCGGCCCGGAGGGTGGCGCACGTTGAGCGGCTCGTTGACGTACACGACCTGCCGCCCGGCCTCCACCATCTTGCCCACCCAGCTCGTCCCGCTCCGGGGTAGCCCGGTGACCAGCAGTCCCGGCTGGGTCGCGCTCATCTGCTCTCCTTCGAAAACGGCAAACTGCCGATGACGTGGCTGTCCCACGGACATGATGGCCGCCGTCGCCGTCCGGCGGATCCACCGTCGAGTCGGCAGTCGGCGACGCTCGGGCCCGACGTGGGCAAATGGGCCCCGAATGTCATGCTTCCGTCAGCTCCCGGCGGCCCGCCAGCGACGGCGGATGCCGTTGGGCAGCGCCACGGCCAGCGCGAGCACCAGACCCGCCAGGATGACGCCGAGGCCCGCCAGCCACAGCGCCTGCGAGCGCTGCTGCGCGGCCCGGTCGGCCGCTGCCTCGGCGGCCGGGTCGGCGGGCCGGGGTGCCAGCGCGGCCGGGGTGACCCGGGCCGCGCCGTCGAGCACGTCGGTCACCGCCCGGACCGGGTTGAGGATGCCCACGCCGTAGTCGTCGCTGTGCCGCCCGCCGGGCGCCGGGTCGGCCGTGGCCAGCAGCCGCCGCCGCACCTGCGACTCGGTGAGCTTCGGGTACGCCTGGCGGACCAGGGCGGCGGTCGCGGCCACCATCGGGGCGGCGAAACTCGTGCCGCTCTCCTTGCCGTGCCCACGCGTCGGGCGGGCCACGGTCACCTGGTCACCGGGGGCGACCAGGTCCACGTACGGCCCCGTCTGGGAGGCCCCCAGCCGCTGCCCTGCCTCGTCGATCGCGCCGACCCCGAGCACGTCGTCCCAGGAGGCGGGATACGGCGTCGGGTTGCCCTTCTGCTTGGCGTTGCCGACCGCGGCGACGACGACCACGTCCTGGGCGATGGCCTCGCGGATGGCGTCGTGGAGCTCGTCCAGCTTGTTCGCGTCGGCGTAGCTCAGCGAAAGGTTGATCACGCGGGCCTTCCTGGTCACCGCGTACCGGATCGCGGCGGCCATGTCCTTCACGTCGGCCTGGCGGGCGTTGTTCGAGTTCTCCTGCCCGCCGAGCGCCTCGCTCACCCGGATCGGCAGGATCTGCACGCCCGGGGCGATGCCGCGGAACTCCACCCCGGCCAGCGGTTTGGCGGCGATGACGCTGGCCACGCCGGTGCCGTGGCCGACGCAGTCCTGCCGCCCGTCGGTGCCCCCGCCGAGCAGCTTGTCCTGGCCCGCCATGACGTGCCCGCGCAACTGCGGGTGGTCCTTGTCGACGCCGGAGTCGAGCACCGCCACGACCACGCCCGATCCGTCGATGCCGCGGGGCAGCGCGGACAGGTCCCAGCGCTGCTGCGGCCACGGCTTGGCCGGGATCACCGCGCTCGGCGCGAGCGGGCCGCTCGGGCAGGGGGCCGCGGCGGCGGGCGCTGTCGCGATGCCGACGACGGCGAACGTCGCCGCCACGCTGAACGCCACCGTGCGGGCCGCGAAGGCGACCGTCGGCCGGCTGCGGTACATATGTCGCCTCCCCAGGCCTTGTGTGGAGTCGGCCGCCGCGGGCGAGCGGATACCCGCGTGGCTGAACCCCGGCGCAGATGTTACTGGAACGAGCCGACCTAGACTGCTGGTTGCGACACGCCTACGGCGCGCAAGGTAAGTTGTGACTCAGTACTCTCGCGGCAGCCAGGAGGTGAGCGCGTGATGGGTTGGGAGCCGGCCACCGATACCGAGATCGCGCTGCGTGACGCACTGCGCGCCGGGGATCAGGAACTCTACTTCCGCATCCTCGGCCGTTCGGAACTGCTGCTGCCGGTCGCCGGTGACGCCGCATCCGCGCGCGGTCCCGCAGGCTGGGGCACCTGGACCGCGGAGAACCGCACCCACGTGCTCGCCTTCACCTCGTCCGCCGCGCTGCGGGCCTGCCTGGCCGAGCACGCCGGGCCCGCGCGGCGCGTCCCGTTCCAGGAGCTGGCCACGTCGTGGCCCAACCACGAGTGGTGGCTGGCCGTGGACCCGGGTCTGCCGATCGAGGGATACCTGCCGGCCTGGTTCGTCACCCAGCTGGTCCGCGGTGACGTGCGGATCCCCGGCGCTCCGGCGGTCGCCCGCGGCCGGCTCGAACGGCTGGAGGCGCTCGAACGCGCCAAGGCCGCCCGGACCGCGCCGCCGCCGGTGCAGCCCCGCGGGCCGCAGCCGGCGTACGCCGCACACCCCGACGAGGAGCTGATCCTCGACGCCGAGGTGATCGACGTCGAGGAGGTGCGCCCGGTCGCCGCGCCGAGGGTGCACACGCCACTGGCGATCGAGTCGCCGGTGACGGTGCCGCAGCCGTCCGAGCCGCGGCCCACTGTGCCGGCGGCGCAGCCCGGCGGCCGGTTCTTCCCCGCCGACCCCGCCTTCTCCGCCGAGCCGGTCTCGCCCGCCGCCGCGCACACCTTCGTCCCGCCGGCCGCAGTGCCACCGCCGGGCATGGTGCCCGCGGCCGCACCGCCCGCACCAGCAGTGCCGGCGGCTGCGGCGCCGCCCGTCCCGGTGTCGGCCGCCGCGACACCGTCCGCGGCCGAGCCCGCCGGAACTCCGCCCACGGTGCGGCGCGCCGAGGGCTCCCTGTTCGAACCCGTTTCCGCTGCTCCGGCCGCATACCCCCCGGCCCCCGCGCCGCCCTCGGCCGAGGCGTCCTCGCCGGGTGCGCGTCCCGGCACCGGGTCGCTGTTCGAGCCGGTGTCCGCAGCGCCTGCGCATCAGCCCGCTGCCGCGCCGCCCGCGAACGGAGCCGCCGCGCCCACGCCCGGCACGGGCTCGCTGTTCGAGCCGGTGTCGTCGGCGGTCCCCGCAACCGACGCCACCGTGGCCGCCACGCCCGCGCCGGGCACCGGGTCGCTGTTCGAGCCCGTGTCCGTCGCCGTGACGGCACCCGAGGTCCCCGTGCCGCCGGTCCGCGAGCCGGGTCCGCGCCACGAGCGGCCCAGCGGACCCGAGGACGACTTCACCCCGTCGAACTCCGTCGAGGAGCAGCTGCTCGAAGCGGCCGACGCGGGCAACACCGACGCCTTCCTGTCCACGCTGCTGCTCGCCACGGTGCTGCTGCCCGTGCCGGCCGGGCCCGGCGCGCCCCGGCCAGGTGAACCCGGTTTCACGTGGCAGCCGCGGGACATCGGCGGTGAGCCGCACATCGTCAGCTACACCTCCACCCAGACCATGCCGGAACCGGTCGAGGCTGTTCCGGTGCGCTTCGTGAAGCTCATCGCGACCTGGCCCGATCCGGCCTGGTCGTTCGCGGTGAACCCGGGCACCGCGGTCGGCGCCAGCCTGCCCGGCGACCAGCTGCTGGAACTCGCCCGCTGGGCGGCCGAGATGGGCCTCGGCGGCGACGAGAGCGAACCCGCCGTGACCACGCCGACGGCGGGCTCCGCGCCACCGCCCGCGCGGCGCGATCCCGAGATCACCGAGATGCAGAAGGTGATCGCCCCCAGCCAGATCGGCTACTACCTCGACCGCGGCTACGACCGGGTCTCCGGATTCGTGCACCGCGCCCGCGAGGTCGGCCACCTGCGCGGCGCGCAGGCACTGCGCAGCGCGCTCGGCCTGACCTGGACGGGCTCGCCGTTCTCCGCCGACGACAAGGAGATCTACGTGCTGCGCTGGCCGGCCTACCGGCCCAGCCTGTACCGGATCCCGTACGGCGGGCAGCACGAGGCGGCCATGAAGGCCATGGAGGGCTGGGTCATCGAACGCGCCCCGTTCCGCGGCAACGGCTTCGCGCCCGGGGAGAGCACCGAGATCATCGCCGAGTTCAAGGTGGACAGCGCCCGGCTGCCGCACGGCGCTCGCCTGCTGCGCGTGGACGCCGAGGGCAAAGAGGAGATGGTCGCGGTGCTCGACGCCGACGGGCCGCGCTGGCTGCGCACCGACGGGGGCGAGGAGTGATGCGCGACGGCTACATCGCCCGCTACCTGGGGCGTGAGTACGAGGCGAGCCCCGACGGCGACACCGTGCGGCTGTACCGTCCCGAGCCCGCCGAGGGCTTCGAGGAGGTCCGGCCCGGCCGGTTCGTGCGGGTGGTGGCCGCGGCCGACATCGACGACCTGGCGTACGTGCGCAGCACCTGCACCTGGCGCGGCCAGCCCTTCATCGTGCTGGCCGAGCACGACGCCTGGCTGCGCGTCGAGTACACCGGCGGCAAGGCCCCCGTCGCCGCCGAACTGGGCCTCGAAGAGTTCGACTACGGCGTCTACCAGGGTTGGGCCCCCAAACAAGACGTCACCGACCTCCGCGAATCCCGCCTCTGACCCGGTCCGGCCCACCAAGGTCATCCGACTTGCCGGGCACCCGTGCGTATCTTGAAGCGCCATTCCCCCATCTGCCTGGCAAATCGAGTGATCAAGGGCGGGTCACTTGGTCCAGCGGATGATTTCGCCGGCGACCAGGTCGGGGCGTTCGAGGTGGGGGAAGTGGCCGGTGTCCTCCAGGAGGCGCCATTCGTAGTCGGCGAGGACGTAGCGGCCGGAGCCCTGGGCGGTGGCGGGCAGGGTGATCGGGTCGAGGGCGCCCTGGAGCTGCAGGGTGGGCGAGATGATCGGCTGGCGGACGGCGCGCAGGAAGCGGTAGCCGTGCAGGCGCAGCGTGGACCGGAACGCCCAGCGGTACGCCTCCATCGCACAGAACGCGGCCTGCGGGATGCGCATCGCCTCGCGGCAGCGGCGCTCGTACTCGGCGTAGTCGGCGGTCTGCCGGAACGCCGGCGCCGTCCAGGCGCGCATCAGCCCGCCGGCCAGGGCGGCGTCGTCGCGGGTCAGCACGTGCTCGTAGCGGGGCAGCTGGAAGCGCAGCAGGTCGCGACCGGCCCGGCGCTGCGCGGCGTTGGCGACCAGCGCCGAGCGCAGCCGGAGTGGGTGCGCCGCGCCGAGCACCACCAGCCGGTTCACCAGCCGCGGGTGCAGCGCCGCCGCGGACCAGCCGATCAGGCCGCCGGCCCCCGCGCCGACGACGGTGGCGTTGCGCTCGCCGAGCGCGCGGATCAGGCCGACCACGTCGGCGGCGAGGGTGAAGCCGTCGTACCCCCGCGGTGGCTTGTCGCTCGCGCCGTAACCGCGCAGGTCCACCGCCACCGCCCGCAGGCCCGCGTCCGCGAGCAGGGGCAGCTGCCGGTGCCAGGCCCACCAGAACTCGGGGAAGCCGTGCAGGAGCACCACCAGCGGCCCGGTGCCCTGCTCCACGACGTGGAACCGGCTGCCGTTGGCGTTGACGAACCGGTGCGTCCACGGACCCTCGTCCAGGACACATGACTCGTCCACGGACACGTTCCCCGCGCGCTCACTCATGCCGGCTCCTCGCTGAGCTCGTCGACGACATGCGTCTGCCGCGCCGCTCGCTCCGCTCATTCATGAGTGCAGGCTAGCCTGTGCGCACCCGGACCTGTCTGCGCAGCAGGGCCGCGGCCAGCAGCGATGCGATCAAGGAACCGAGCAGCACCGCGCCCTTGACCCTGGCCTGCTGCTCTCCGTAGTCGAAGGCCAGCTCCGCGATGAGCAGGCTGACCGTGAAGCCGCAGCCGGTGACCACCGCGACGGCCGTCAGATCGCGCCAGTCGAGCGCCTCCGGCAGCTCGGCGAGCTTCGAGCGCACCGCCACGGCCGCACCGGCCAGCACGCCCACCGTCTTGCCGACGACGAGGCCGATCAGCACGCCGAGCGAGGCGCGGTCGGTGAAGATCGCGCCGAGCGCGCCCGCGCTGATGGCGATGCCCGCGGAGAAGAAGGCGAACAGCGGCACGCATATCCCGGCGGAGATCGGCTGAAGCCGGTGTTCGAGCGCCTGGGCGGGCGATTCGTGCTCGCCTGGATCGGGCTTGACCCGGGTGAGCAGGCCGATGGCGACGCCCGCGATGGTGGCGTGCACCCCCGAGGCGTGCACCAGGGCCCAGGCGGCCAGCGCCAGTGGCAGGTAGAGCCACCAGCCCCGGAACCGGAACTGCTGGAGCAGGGCGTACACCACCAGCACCGCGGCCGCGCCGAGCAGCGGCAGGAAGGCCACGTGCGCGGTGAAGACCAGGGCGATCAGCAGGATGGCCCCGAGATCGTCGACGATCGCCAGGGACAGCAGGAAGACCCGCAGGCTGGGCGGCAGGTCCCGGGCGCAGATGGCGAGCACGGCCAGCGCGAAGGCGATGTCGGTGGCGACCGGCACCGCCCAGGCGTCGGCCCCGCCGGGCGCGCCGAACGCGATGAGGAAGCAGAGCAGCGCGGGCACGACCATGCCGCCGATCGCGCCGGCGATGGGCAGCGCGGCCTGCCGGGGGCTGCGCAGCTCGCCGACGACGAGTTCGCGTTTGAGTTCCAGCCCGGCGACCACGAAGAAGACGGTGAGCAGGCCGTCCTGGGCCCACTGCGCGACCGACAGGTCGAGGTGCAGCGACTGGGGCCCGAAGGTGTACGCGCTGAGCCGCTGGTAGGCGTCTGCCAGCGGCGAGTTCGCGATGATCAGGGCCAGCGCGGTGGCCCCGAGCAGCACCAGGCCGCCGATCTGCTCGGTGCGCAGGAAACGCACCACCTCGGCGGCGGCGCTGCGGGCGGCCTGGGCACGACGGCGCTGCATCCGCTTCACGCGCGGGCTGGACTTCGGCCGCGTCCGGCTGTCTCCCATGATCCGGATACTACGGTTCCGGCCAGGCACGCACCGGAAGGTTGGCCGCGAAGGAGCCGCCGCCCACCGGGGCTGGCAGCTTTCACGCTGGCGCGCCGGGCGGCGGGTGCGGCAGAGTGGCCGGGCATGAACACCCCCTTGACCGTGGTCGACGTGAGCGGCGCCCCCGAGGAGATGGGCACGGCATACGGCCGGGCCGCCGCCGATCTGATCAACCTGAACGTGTCGGCCTACCTCGACCGGTTCTCCCGCGCCGCCGGGCTGGACCTGGCAGCGGTGTCCGCGCAGGGCGCGGCGTTCCGCGCGACGACGCTGGGCAATTTCCCCCGCCTCGCGGCGATGCTCGACGGGGTCGCCCGGGGCGCGGCCGTCGCCGCCGAGTTGATCTACGCGATCAACGCCCGCTCCGAACTGCTCTACGGCGCGCCGACCTGTGGCTCACCCGGAGCGTCCGGGACCGCGGACGGTGACCGGGGGGAGTGCACCAGCCTGGGCGTGCTCGGGCCGCGCAGTGAGGGCGGGCGCACACTGCTCGCGCAGAACTGGGACTGGCACCCCGGACACCGGGACTTCAACCTCCTGCTGATCACCCGGGACGAGCGCGGCCACGAGGTGATCACCCTGACCGAGGCGGGCATGCTGGCCAAGACGGGGCTCAACTCGGCCGGGGTCGGGGTCTGCGTCAACCTGCTCGGCTGCGACCGCGACGGTCGGCCCGGCGGGGTGCCGTACCACGTGCTGCTGCGGTCGGTGCTGGAGGCGGACTCCCTGTCGTGGGCGATCCGCAACGCGATGCGGGCACCGCGTTCGGCCTCCATCAACCTGCTGATCGGCCAGGCGTACCCGGGCGGCGGCGAGCTGATCGACCTGGAGCTGGCGCCCGGCGACGCGGGCTGGCTGCACCCGGTGGACGGGGTGCTGGTGCACGCCAACCACTTCGAGACCGGCCTGCGGGTGTACGACACGATCAAGGACTGGGGTGGTTCGTCGCTGTTCCGCTCGGCGCGGGCCCGCCGATTGCTGGAAGCGGTGCCGAACCCGCTGACTCCGGCCGATCTGCGGGCGGTGCTGCAGGACCATCACAGCCATCCGGTGGCCATCTGTCGCCATGCCGACGACCGGGATGCCGAAGACGATCGCTCGGAGACGATCTGGACCGTTTTCATGGATTTGGATGACCGGTTCATCCGTCTTGTTCCCGGACCGCCCTGTACGGGCGGAGAGGGCATCACTTACTCCCTCTGATGTGGACGGCAGGATTTCCCGGCGGCGCAGGGTGATGACATCGACTTGCGTTTATGCAAGGCTGCTTTCACATATCGACGAACCCGGGCCCGCGGGCTCACCCCTGCCCCGCGCTGCCTGGATTCGTCTCCGCCAAAGGGAGGGAGGACCCTTTGCGAATCCACAGAATCGGCAGCGCGGTCGGGATCGCGGCGGCGCTGGTGGCCGGCAGCCTCGCGGGAGCACCCGCGAACGGCGCACCGCAGCCGGCTGCCCACGTCGCGGAACCGGCCGGTGTCAGCCGGGCCGACAACCTGCCCAACCCGCTGAACAAGCAGCGGCAGGACACCCTGAAGCAGGCCATCGCCGACGTGGTGTCGGGCAAGGCCAAGCCGGTCCAACGCAACGGCTCCGAGGTCGTGCAGGTCGGCAAGGGCAAGTGGGCCGAGCTGAAGAAGAAGGCCGACAAGGTCGATCCGATCCTCACCATCCTGGTGGAGTTCGGCGACCAGGTCGGGCCCGACGGCACGGCCGGCACGCCCGGCCCGCTGCGCAACCTGATCCCGCAGCCCGACCGGGCCAACGACAACTCCACGTACTGGGCGCCGGACTTCAACCGGGCCCACTTCGAGAAGATGATCAATGGTCCGGGTGAGTCGATGGCCGACTTCTACTACAAGCAGTCCGGCGGCAAGTACTCGGTCAAGGGTGACGTCACCGACTGGGTGAAGGTGCCCTACAACGAGGCGCGGTACGGCTACAACTGGGACGACGTGCCGAACCCCAACGGCTACGACGACACCGACACGGCCTGGCCGTTCATCGAGGACACCCTCACCGCCTGGTACGACTCGCAGCGTGCGGCCGGCAAGTCGAGCGCCGACATCGCCGCCTACCTGTCCAAGTTCGACGTCTGGGACCGGTACGACCACGACGAGGACGGCAACTTCAACGAGCCGGACGGCTACATCGACCACTTCCAGGCGATCCACGCCGGGGAGGGCGAGGAGGCCGGGGGCGGCGCGCAGGGGCCCGACGCCATCTGGTCGCACCGCTGGTACGTGAATCAGACCGAGGAGGGCACCACCGGCCCGGCGAACAACAAGCTGGGCGGCGCCCCGATCGGCGACACGGGCTTCTGGGTCGGCGACTACACCACGGAGCCGGAGAACGGCGGCCTCGGCGTCTTCGTCCACGAGTACGGCCACGACCTGGGCCTGCCGGACCTGTACGACACGAACGGCGGCGACAACGGCACCGGCTTCTGGACCGTCATGTCGGGCGGCTCCTGGCTCAACAAGGGCCTGGACAGCATCGGCACCTCGCCGGGCTACATGGGCCCGTGGGAGAAGCTGTTCCTCGGCTGGCTGGACTACAAGGTCGTCGAGGACGGCAAGACCAAGCTCGTCTCGCTCGGTTCCGCGGCCACCCCTGAGGGCCTGCCGCAGGCGGTCCTCGTGCCGCTGCCCGACCAGACGGCGACCACGCAGTGGAACACCCCGTTCGGCGGCAGCTGGGAGTGGTGGACCGGCAGTGGTGACGACCTGCGCAACACCCTGCGCCGCAAGCTCGACCTGACCGGGGCCACCACGGCCACGCTGACGGCGAAGGCGGAGTACGACATCGAGCAGGGTTACGACTGGCTCTACGGCGAGATCAGCGCCGACAACGGCGCGAGCTGGCAGAAGATCAAGTCGCCCGGCCTCGGCGGCACCAGCGCGTGGACCGACCTGAGCTACGACCTCACTCCGTGGCTCGGCAAGGTGGTCGACTTCCGGTTCCGCTACCAGACCGACGGCGGCGTGGCCGGCGAGGGCGCCTTCCTGGACGACATCAAGCTGGTCACCGACGGCCCGAACGGGTTCGTCGACGATGTCGAGGCCGGCGAGGGCGCGTGGACGGCGAAGGGCTTCCTGCGCATCGACGGCAGCCACACCGCCGTCTACCCGCGCTACTACCTGGCCGAATACCGTACGTACACCGGTTACGACAAGAACCTCAAGACCGGTCCCTACAACTTCGGCTTCGGCACCGCGAGGCCAGAGTGGGTGGAGCGCTTCCCGTTCCAGGACGGCCTGCTGGTCTGGTACGTGAACTACCGCTACGGCAACAACAACACCTCGGGCACGGACCGCGCGGGCACCGGCCTGGTGCTCCCGGTCGACGCCCGTCCCACGCCGGTCTCGTGGCCGGGAGTGACCTGCGGCGGCGGCGGCAACCCGGACGGCCTGTGCAAGCTGACCAACCGACGGCAGCCGTGGGACGCCGCGTTCGGCCTGCAGAAGACCGACGCGGTGACGTTCCACCGCAACGGCGTGCCGGTGACGGTGCCGGCGAGCAACGGCATCCCGACGTTCGACGACTCCGACCCGAACCGTTACTGGTCGGCGTCGAACCCGTGGGGCTCGGTCAAGGTGGCCGGCAACGGCGTCAAGATCTCGGTCTGGCTGGAGCTCACCGGTCCCGCACCGGTGATGCTGCTCCAGGTCAAGAACTGACCCATCGCGTATCGCCGAAGGGGCCCACCCGTTGGGGTGGGCCCCTTTTCTGTGCGCGTGTCGTTACCGATTGTTTATCGAACGGGGCAGATGCCCCGCCGCCGGACTCCTATCGTATGGAAATAGTTGAATTCCGCGCCCGATCCGGGCGTGGACACGGGGAGGAAACACGTGAAACGACTGCGAAGTCGTGGGCTGCTCGCTGCCCTCACACTGGTTGTCGGGGCGGTAGGCGCCGTCGTCATCCCGGCCCAGGCCGCACACGCCGATGCACCCGCCGACCACACCGTCTACTGGAACCAGGTGCTGCTGCGTACCTACCGCACGGTCGGCGGCGCGCCCGGCCCGCTGGCCCGCGCGGGAGCGATGATGCACGCGGCCATGTGGGACGCCGCCAACTCGGCGAGCTGCCGCCTGGGGCTGACCGCCAACCCGGTGCAGGACACCTGCCTGGGCAAGAAGTACCTCGTCAACGTCACCACGGTGAAGTACGCCGGGGCGAGCGCGCCGGTCGAGAGCACCGCGATCGACTACGCGGCGGTGACCGTGCTGCGGAACCTGTACCCGGCGCTGAACTTCGACGCCGACCTGGCGACCGCGCAGCAGGGCGTCGGCACCCACAACAACCAGAAGGAGGCCGTGTACATCGGCCAGCAGGCCGCGTTGGCGATGAAGACGGCGCGGACCTCCGACGGCTCCACCGACACCACTCCGTACGCCGAGGGCACGGTGCCCGGCGCGTGGCGCAACACCGGTTCCGGCTCGGCCGCGACGCCGAACTGGGGCGCGGTCACGCCGTTCAGCATGACGTCCGGGTCGCAGTTCCGGCCGCAGCCGCCGCTCGGTTACCCGAGCTACTCGACGCTGCTGGCCAGCGCCGGATACGCGGCGCAGGTCAACGAGGTCAAGAGCTTCGGTTCGGCGACGTCCACGACCCGCACCGCGGACCAGACGCAGCTGGCGTGGTTCTGGGCCAACGACCTCGACGGCACCTACAAGCCGCCGGGCCAGCTGTTCGCGCACACCGCGATCCTCGCGCAGCTCCGCGGGTTGGGCCCGAGCCAGACGGTACGGCTGTTCGCGCTGGTCGCGATCGCGATGGCCGACGCGGGTGTGGCGTCCTGGGACGCGAAGTACCGCACGGCGATCGACCTGTGGCGGCCGGAGTCGGCGGTGCGCCTGGCCGACACCGACGGCAACGCCGCGACCGTGGCGGACACGGCGTGGCAGCCGCTGTCGGCGACCGCGAGCGGGGTGCACTTCAGCCCGCCGTTCCCGGCGTACATCTCCGGCCACGCGACGTTCGCCGGGGCCTGGGCGGGTGTCATGCAGGCCTACCTCGGCACCGACGCGGTCACCTGGACGGCCACCACGGAGGATCCGCACGCGCTGGGCGTGGTCCGCACCTTCACCAGCATCTCGGCGGCCGCCACGGAGAACGCGCTCAGCCGGATCTACCTGGGCGTGCACTACCGGTTCGACGCCGACTTCGGGCTGGCGACCGGGGACAGCGTCGCGGACCACGTGTTCGCGCACGAGCTCACCCAGTGGCAGGAGCACGGCCTGTACTCCGACATCTCCGCCTGCCACGGCGCCGGCGGCGCGCTGGTGTCGGCGGGCACGTACGAGGAGTACAAGTGCGTGGAGAACGTCAATGAGACGGCGGTGCTGTACGTGCGCTGACGGTTGACGAAGAAGGGGGCCACCGGCGCGATGCCGGTGGCCCCCTTGTTGTTCAGTGTTGCGCGATCAGCCGTTCGCCGCCGTGACCTGCACGTAGACGTAGGCGTTGTCGTGCGTCGCCCACAGCAGCGTCAGCTTGACGCCGTTGGCGACTCCCGCGTCACCGGGGTTGCCGGTGCCCAGGACGGTGAACCCGAGGTCGGCGCCGTAGGCGTCGGTCGCGGGCGTGCCGTCCGGGTTGACGACCCGGGTGGTGTACGGGACGTTGCCCGCCGACGGGATGACGACCGAGGCGTTGGGGTCCCGGCGGTACAGGGAGCCGTCGCGCAGCTCGAGGCCGGGCACCCAGCCGTTGGCGTCGGTGAAGGACGCCACGCCCTTCTGCGCCTTGACCTTGGTGCAGTACTCGCTGTACTGCACCTCGCCCTCGATGCACTCCTTGAAGGCGTACGTCGGGTGCAGCGTGAACGCGAGGTTCGAGGACTGCGCGCGGCTCGGCAGGTTCTTCAGGGTGGACGGGTCCTTCTCGGCCGCGATGCCGGTGCGGCGCAGCGGGTCGTAGTGCGAGTCGACCAGCAGCAGACCGCCCTTGGCGCCGAAGCTCGGCAGGGCCGTTTCGTTCGCCCGGACGTGGTTGGTGCTGCCGTACGTGGTGTCCCGGTACCACAGCAGCATGCCCGGCGCGTTGTACTTGATCTTCTCCACCTTCCACGCGTCACGCGAGTAGGTGGTGTCGTAGGCGTACTGCAGGCCCTTGTCGAACCCGTCGAAGTTGCGCCACTCGGCCAGGTAGTAGTGCGCCTTCACCGAGGTGCCGGTGTCGGTCCGCCAGCCGGGGCCGGTGGTGTCGACCCAGGAGCTGACGGTCGAGGTCCAGCCGTTGTCGCCGCTCTCGACGTCGTCGCTCCAGGTGGTGGCGCCGCCGCCGGTGACCGAGAGGTCGTCGACGAACCAGCCGCGCTCCTGGAAGGCGGCGTCGGTGGCCAGGCGCAGGCGCACCTGCACCGTGGTGCCGGCGTACCCGCTGAGGTCGACGTAGTCGTGACGCCATCCGTGGCTGTCGCCGGTCAGACCGTACTTCAGCTTGAACGTGTCGTTCATGTTGCTGTTGGGGTCGGTGTAGTCGTCGTTGGTGGACACCAGCGCGCCCGACTCGTCGTAGATCTTGAGGTTGCTCCAGGTGTTGCCACCGTCGGTCGAAACCTCGACGAAGCCGTAGTCCCAGTCCGCCTCGATGACGTAGTTGTTCCACATCCAGAACTTGGCGTCGGCCGCGTTCGGCACGGCGATCTCGCGCGTCAGCTTGAGGTCGGCCCAGTCCTGGTCGGCACCCGTGTAGCGCATGTTCGCGCCGCTGTGCGGGGCAGCCAGCGTGATCGTCTTCGGCGGCAGGTCGATCTTGATACCGTCCTGGGTGCCGACCGGCGTGCGCGAGGTCTGTCCCAGCTTCACGTTCTGCGTGCCCGCCCCGGGGCTGATGATCTGCGGGTCGGCCCAGCCGAGCACCCACTTGTCCCAGATGCCCATGTGCGTCGGCATCGACTGGAAGATCGGACCGGCGTGCGAACCCGAGGACATGAGGTCCCAGAAGTCGATGCCGGACTCGCCGTTGCCGGAGGTGTCGTACAGGTCAGGCAGACCGAGGTCGTGGCCGTACTCGTGGGCGAACACGCCCACGCCCGAGTCCTCGGGCTGCACGATGTAGTTGGAGATCTTCTTGTCGGTGCCCGGGATGGTGAAGCCGGTCGGGATCGCCGAGGAGTGCGCCCAGATGGCGTACGGGCCCTGTGCGCCGCCGCCGCCGGACTTGTCCTCACCCGCGTGCACGAGCACCACGTGGTCGATCACGCCGTCCGGCTCGTAGTAGTTGCCGTCGCCGTCGCGGTCGCCCTGGTCCTCGATGTCGTAGTCGGCCCAGGGGAAGTTCGGCTGAGCCGCGGCGAGCGCGGTCACCGCGTCCGCGGCCATCTGCCCCGGACCCAGCGGGTTGTCCGGGTGGCCCTGCATGCCCTGGATCGCACCGGCGTCGTACACGCCGTCTGCGTTCAGGGAGCAGGTGTTCGCGCCGTACCAACCCTCGGAGTGGGGCAGGGTGATCCACGGGGTCGCCTCACCGGTGACGGTGTAGGCGCCCTTCGACATCTCCAGGTACATGTTGCGCATGGTCAGGCCGGTCATGTCGATGCCCGGCTTGCCGTCCGGCCCCTTGAGGTCGGTGCGCACCCGCTTGGTGATGCCCTTTTCGGTGTAGAGCATCTTGTTGTAGTGGTCCTGGTTGAAGTCCGCGACCCACATGGAGTTGTTGTCCTTGTGGGACTGCGTCGCGGGGTTCGGGATGCCGTTGTGCAGCGGGCCGTTCTGGATGTTGCCCTTCACACAGGTGCGGTCCCCCGT
The DNA here is from genome assembly GCF_040648455.1 of Catellatospora sp. NPDC049133. Taxonomy (NCBI): domain Bacteria; kingdom Bacillati; phylum Actinomycetota; class Actinomycetes; order Micromonosporales; family Micromonosporaceae; genus Catellatospora; species Catellatospora sp. NPDC049133. The sequence goes on along the minus strand of NZ_JBEZDT010000008.1, from coordinate 178,974 downwards.
GACGGACGTCGGCACCCACACGTTGGTGAAGTCGTCGTTCGCGTTGGGGTTGTACTCCACCAGCATGGTCAGCAGCTTGGCGACCTGGGTGGTCGGCGCCTGCTTGATCTTGCGAGGGCTCTTGCGCTCCTTGATGGACTTCGCTTCGAGCTTGGCGAGCTGGCGCGCGGTGAGCGGGTTGCCCGCCGCGTGCTTCTTGTCGAAGGCGCGGGTCTTGTCGGCCTTCGCGCCGTAGACGCCACCCGCACCCTTGACTTCCTTGCCCGTGGTGTCCGGCTGGACGGCGGGCTCGGCGTAGTTGATGTAGTACTCGCTCGGGCTGATCACGGCGATCGGACCCGCGGCGGCGCCGGCCGCCGTGGGTGCGGTCAGCCCGACAGCTGCCAGTGCCAGCGCCGGAACGGCAGCGAGTAGCCGCCGTCTCCGTTGCGCATGGATGGCGTGCTTCATGGTCACTCCATTCCTCGGGGTGTCCGCCATGGCAGGGGGCGCCCTGGCGGTTACAGGTGGAGACGAGAGGCGCGGAAGCCTGCCCTCCCACGCCGATGCGGCTTCACATGGCGAATGTGGATCCCGGCTCACGTGAAGCAAGCACTTCACAATCGCAAATGAATGCGCAGCGACGCATGGTCCGGACATCGGATCACTTTGCGACGAACGGCTGATGTTTGCTGTCCCATTTCGACATCTAGGCATCGTCCGAACGGCTGATGCACATGTAGGGTGCTGTGCGCCGGACGTCATCACCCGGCCGACAGCCGGCAGTTGAACTGGGCGTATCACTGGCCGTACTCGTGGGCGAACGCTCCCGGCCCGAGTGCTCGGGCTGCGCGATGTGGTTCAGGACTTCGGAGCGGTGTTCGGGCAGATCCCTCGCCGTATCCGGTGCGGTGCGGCGGGCTTCGACAGCGAAAGGGGCGACCCGCGAGAGCGGGCCACCCCTTTCGGCCGGTCAGCGTCCTTCTGCCATCAGCCGCACTTCATGCAGCCCGGCGGAACGGGACCGTTGACTTCCTCCTTCAGGTCGGTGACGGCCGGCAGGTCGACCCGTGGCGAGTCGGTCGGCAGCGGGCCGCCGATCACCGGCAACAGGCCGGCCTCGGCCGGGACCCAGTCCACGGAGACGCAGGCCATGCGGGTGGTCTCGTTCGCGATCACGCAGACGGCCTGGACATCGGGGTAGATCCGGATGAAGTTCGCGTAGTCCATCGTCAGCGAGTTGCTGTAGGCGTAGGGGAACGCCTCACCGCTGGCGTAGCCGCTGCGGTATGCCGCGAGCGCGTAGGCGTAAGGCGTGCCGGCCGGCCGGCAGGTGGTGATCGCACCGTGGAGTTCGACCCAGTAGACGTCCAGGCCCTCGGTGGTCGTGTGAGCCCTCGCGTCGGTGATGGAGGCGGTGCTGGCGGCACCCTCGGCGCAGTCCAGCCACTTGTAGTAGGTGACCTTGTACGGCGGCGGGCCGCTGCCGGCGGCGGCGGGCGTCGTCCCGGCGACGGCCGTGGCCAGCGCGACCAGGGTCAGGACGATCGTGCGGAGGCTTCTTCTCACTGGTGTTACTCCCCGTTGGTCTGTTGCGCTTCCGTCTCCTCGGTCGGCGCCTGCGACGCTGCTTCGGCACCGAGCCGCAGGCCCAGCTGGAATCGGTTCGTCACCGCGTATCTGTCCATGAGGCCGGACAGGGTGTAGGCGATGGTGCGGACGCTGATGTCGAGGTTCGAGGCGATCGCCACGTCGGTGTAACCCATCGCGAGCATCACCACGACGGTGTTCTCGCGGGGCGTGAGGCCCGCGGGTGGTGTCCAGAAGCGTGCCGGTTCCGTGGCGCGGGCCCACTGCTGGAAGAAGAGGGAGACGAGGTCGGCGACGACGTCCGGTGCGGTGATCTCCCACATGCCACGAGCCCTGTTCCCGGGATCGATCCGGACGAAGGCGGTGGTGCGGTCGACGATCAGCAGCTTGCCCGGCACCTCCGACAGTTCCCGGTACTCCAGGCCGTAGCCCCGCATCTCCTCGTCGTGCCAGTCCGATTCGTCCTCGGCCGAGGCGGGCACACCGAGACAGCGCATGACGACGCCGCGCGCCATCGACTGGCGCTCCAGCGGCGCCGCCGCCTTGACCTGGGCGGTGCTGAAGGCCGGCTCCGGATTGATGGCCAGGTTCTCGTGGCGCTCCGTCGAGGAGATCTCCGCGAGCCGTTCCAAGGTCCGCTCCAGGCCTTCCAGCGGGCGGGCGCCCCCGGCCAGGATGCGTGCCGGATCGGGCACGAGGCTCGGGTACGACGCCCGGACCAGGCGATGGTGCAGCCGTTCCCGGGCCAGCGCGGCTCGGTGGTGCCGGTCGCGAAGCAGTGACAGGACCTGCGCGGGAGCGCGGCCGGACCAAAGGCGGTCGTCGCCGGCCCGCCCGGCCGACAGCAGGCCGTCCGGCACGGCCGCGTCCAGCGCGACCAATTCGTCGAGAGCCGCGCGCACCTGCCGCGGCCGCATCTCCAGGGAGCGGCTGATGCTGTCCACCGACCAGGGGCCGAAGGCGATGAGGGTGCGATACACGAGATCCGCGTGTGGCGAGACGCCCCACTTCATCAGTGAGGGCACAACGTGCGTATCGAGCATGTCGGCCTCCCCGCGAGCCTCCTGCCGGCGCGGTCCATTTCCGACCGTCCCTGAGCAAGGTAGACAGTCGGCTCAACCGCGACCAGGGCCGACCAGCCGATTGCAGATTCATGCAACGGCGACTAGTGATCTTGGGGATCGTGTCGTCCGGCCCTAAGTTCAGTGGCACGACCTCCGCCCACGGCGGAGACGGGTTACCACGAGGCCCGGCACGTCGGCGGTGGGGGCACCGCGCGACGGGTCGGTCTCCGCGGCGCGGGCACGTGCGTGCGCATCGGGCGGTTCACCGCCCGGCGGGTACGGGGGACCACGTACCGGCGACGGCGAAAGGGGTGGCCATCGGCCTGCTACCGATGGCCGCCCCTTCGACCACCGCGGTGGGAGTCCGACGGCGGCAGCCCGGTCCGCTCATCCCTCCTCCGGCTCCGGCTCGCCGGGGTCGTCGCCCTGCTGCGCCGATTCCGCGCCGAGCCGCAGGCCCAGCTGGAACCGGTTCGTCACGCCGTACCTGTCCATGAGTGCGGAAAGGGTGTAGGCGATGGTGCGCACGCTGATGTCGAGTTTCGCCGCGATCACGGCGTCGGTGTGGCCCTCGGCCAGCAGCGCCACGATGCTGCGCTCGCGCGGGGTGAGGTGCATGGGTGGCGTCCAATCGCGGCCCGATGGGTGGAGGTGCGTCCGCCGGCGCGGTTGGCTCCCGGCCGGACATGAGCAACTTAGGTAGCCGCCTGCCCGCAGGCCAGGGCAACGCGCCTGATTGCAGGTTTGCGCAACGGAAGCCGGGGAGCGTGGAGGTTTTCGGCGGTGCGAACGGCGGGCAAGCGGACGAAAAGGGGCGGCCACCGGTGTGTCGCCGGTGGCCGCCCCTTGTGCAGGTGCGGGTCAGTCCTCGTCGGACTTGCTCGACTGCATGCCCGCGGAGATCAGGTTCATCACCGCGGAGTCCTGCAGCGTGGTGACGTCGCCGAGCGAGCGGTTCTCCGCCACGTCGCGCAACAGCCGCCGCATGATCTTTCCGGAGCGGGTCTTCGGCAGCTCGGTCACCAGCATGATCTGGCGTGGCTTGCAGATCGGGCCCAGCGTCTTGGCGACGTGGTCACGCAGTTCCGGCACGCCGACCTCGGCGCCGCCCTTGAGGATCACGAAGGCGACGATGGCCTGACCGGTGGTCGGGTCGGTGGCGCCGACGACTGCCGCCTCCGCCACCGCCGGGTGGGCGACCAGCGCCGACTCGACCTCGGTGGTGGAGATGTTGTGGCCGGACACCAGCATCACGTCGTCGACCCGGCCGAGCAGCCAGATCGCCCCGTCCTCGTCCCGCTTCGCCCCGTCGCCGGCGAAGTAGAAGCCCTGCTCGGCGAAGCGCGACCAGTACGTCTCGACGAAGCGCTTGTCGTCGCCCCAGATGGTGCGCAGCATCGACGGCCACGGGCCGGTCAGCGCCAGGTAACCGCCGCCACCGTTGCCCACGATCGAACCGTCGTCGGCGACGACCTCGGCCTTGATGCCCGGCAGCGGGCCCATCGCCGAACCCGGCTTGCAGTCGGTCACACCCGGCAGCGGCGAGATCATGATGGCCCCGGTCTCGGTCTGCCACCAGGTGTCCACGATCGGGCACCGGTTGCCGCCGATGTGCTCGCGGTACCACATCCACGCCTCGGGGTTGATCGGCTCGCCGACCGAGCCGAGCAGCCGCAGCGAGCTGAGGTCGAACTGCGCCGGGATGTCGTCGCCCCACTTGGCGAACGTGCGGATCGCGGTGGGCGCGGTGTAGAGGATCGTGACGCGGTACTTCTCCACGAGTTCCCAGAACCGGCCGCGGTGCGGGGTGTCCGGGGTGCCCTCGTACATGACCTGGGTGGCGCCGTTGGACAGCGGGCCGTACACGATGTAGCTGTGCCCGGTGACCCAGCCGATGTCGGCGGTGCACCAGTAGACGTCGGTCTCCGGCTTCAGGTCGAACACCGCGTGGTGGGTGTACGAGGCCTGGGTCAGGTAACCGCCGGTGGTGTGCAGGATGCCCTTCGGCTTCGCGGTCGTGCCGGAGGTGTAGAGGATGAACAGCGGGTGCTCGGCGTCGAACGGCTGCGCCTCGTGCTCGGGGCTGGCATTGCCGACGGCGTCGTGCCACCACACGTCACGGCTGTCGTCCCAGGCGACGTCCTGCCCGGTGCGGCGCACCACGAGAACCTTCTCGACGGTCGGGCACTCGGCCACGGACTCGTCGACGGTCGGCTTGAGCGCGCTCGGCGCGCCGCGGCGGTAGCCGCCGTCGGCGGTGATGACGACCTTGGCGCTCGCGTCCTGGATGCGGCCGCCGAGCGCGTCCTTGCTGAAACCGCCGAACACCACCGAGTGGGTGGCGCCGATGCGGGCGCAGGCCAGCATGGCGACGGCCGCCTCGGGGATCATCGGCATGTAGATCGCGACCCGGTCGCCCGCGTTCACCCCGAGCCCGGTCAGCGCGTTGGCCGCACGGCACACCTCGGCGTGCAGGTCGGCGTACGTGATGGTGCGGGTGTCGCCCGGCTCGCCCTCCCAGTGGATGGCGACCCGGTCGCCCAGCCCGTTGGCCAGGTGCCGGTCCAGGCAGTTGTACGCGATGTTGAGCTGACCGCCGACGAACCACTTCGCGAACGGCGGGTTGGACCAGTCCAGTACCTCGTCCCACGGCCGGGCCCAGTCGAGCCGCTTGGCCTGGGTCTCCCAGAACGCGAGCCGGTCGGCGTCGGCCTGCGCGTAAGCCTCGGCGGTGACGTTCGCGTGCGCGGCGATCTCCGCGGGGGGTGGGAACCGGCGCGACTCGTGCAGCAGGTTTTCGAGGGTCTCGCTCACTACAGCGCCTCCCTAGGGGTGATGGTCATGCCATGTGACCTGGGTCTCCGGGTGATGTTACGGCCCGATGACCGACCTTTACAGTAAGGGTCCCTAACTATTTTGCCCGGCTGCCCTCAGCCGGGCTTGGTTACGCTCTGGCTGTGACTATGGATCCGCTGGCACCGCTGTTGAAACTGGCCGACGTCGAATCTGCGGTGAATGGCGCACGCGCTGCGGTGGACGGTGCCTACAAGCACCGCGCACTGCGGCGGCAGGGTGGCGCGGTCGCCGCCGAGATCAGCCTGCGCTGCGCGGTGGCCAGCGCCGCCCTGGAGGGCCACCGGTACGAGCTGAGCGACGTGCGCGGCGGCACCGTGCTGGACGCGGTGCTGCAGGGGGCGCTGCGCGTCGCCGAGGCGCTGCCCGGCCTGCACCAGCACTGGCACGGCGCACCGCGGCAGGTGCTCGCGAAACTGCACCTGCTGGCCGGGACCGGGGTGCTGCCCGACGCCACGCTGGGCAAGCCGACCGCGGACAGCGCCGCCCGGCTGGACACCCTGCTGGAGATCGTCTCCGCGCAGGCCGGCAACCCGCTGGTCCGCGCGGCCGTCGTGCACGGCGAGCTGCTGGCGATCCAGCCGTTCCCCGGCGTGAACGGGATCGTGGCCCGAGCCGCGGCCCGGCTCACCCTGGTCGGCAGCGGCTTCGACCCGCGCGGCCTGGTCGCCGTGGAACTGGCCCACCTCGCCCGCGAACCCGAGTACATCGGCGCCGCCGGGGCCTTCGCCACCGGCACCCCCGACGGCCTGCGCTCCTGGCTGCGCCACTACGCCATCGCGGTAGAGCAGGGCTGCGCGGAGATCGCCGTAGTCGGCGACGCGGTACTCGCCGCCGTGGGTTGATCGCAACAACCGTTGAAAGCAACAACCAAGGACAGCGACCACGTCCGCGTTCGGCCGCACCCGCCAGGAGCGGAAGTCCGCGCAGCGGACGAGGGACCGGCGGGTAAGGGAGGCTTCCAAGGCCGAACGCCGTGGCCGCGAAGGCGGCCACCAGCAGCTCAGCCGCCAGCATTATGGATGGCGCCGCACGTTCGCGGCGCCATCGCGTACTTCCTGCCGGGTTACCAGGCGTGCACCTCTTAGCAACCGCCCTCAGTGGACCCGAAGATCACACCGGGACTTTGCCTTCACGACGGCTAGATCGCGCGTGGGTGCCCGGAGGCCGTACCCGAAAGCCGGCTTCTGCCAGCTACTTCCAGCTGCAGAATGCTTCCGTAACCACTTTTCTACGCCCGTTCGGCGGTGATGGCCAGGCTTCGGGCCCAATGTGTGACTGGTGTGGCTGTTGTGGCAGCCAAATCACCCGTCAGAGGGCAGAAGCCGCAGCACGGGCCCGTTTGCGGCGGCCGTACCACGCGATGCCGATGGCGACGCCGACTCCGATGCCGAGCGCGGCCGCGACCGGGACGGCCGGGCGGTTGCGCAGCCGGCGGCCCAGCGGGACCGGGTGCCGGAACTCCAGCACGGGCCAGCGCCGCTCGTTGGCCTCGCGGCGCAGCGCCTTGTCGGGGTTGACCGCGCTGGGGTGGCCGACGGCGGCGAGCAGCGGGATGTCGGAGATGGAGTCCGAGTAGGCGTAGCACTCGCCGAGGTCGTATCCGCGCTCGGCGGCGAGCTTGCGTACCGCCTCGACCTTGGCCCCGCCCGCGGCGTAGAACTCGATCTCGCCGGTGTACTGGCCTTCGGCGACCTTCATCCGGGTGGCGATGACGTCGGTGACGCCGAGCTGCGCGCCGATGGGCTGCACCATCTCCTCGCCGGACGCCGACACCAGCACGATGTCGCGGCCGGCCGCCTGGTGCTCCTCGATGAGGGTCGCCGCCTCGGCGTAGATGTACGGGTCGATCAGCTCGTGCAGCGTCTCGTTGACGATCTGGCGGACCTGGTCCACCCGCCAGCCCTTGACCAGCTCCGCCATGTAGTCACGGGTGCGCACCATGGCCTGGTCGTCGGCGCCGCCGCGCTTGAACATGAACTGGGCGAACGCCGTCTTAACGACGTCACGCTTAGTGATCAGACCGTCACGATAGAACGGTCTGCCGAATGCCAGCGCGCTCGAAGTCGCGATGACGGTCTTGTCCAGGTCGAAAAACGCGGCGCTGCGGCCCACGGTCGGAAAGTGTAGCCGGGTGCTTGCGGCGGTGGTGTCCACCCGTCCGTCGGATAGCGGCAGTCGCTCGTACGAGGGGACGCAGATATGTGCGCAATCGCCGGTTACTGAGCGGCGAATCAGTGATTGCGCAGCGTAGGATCTTGGGTTCATCTACGGCGTGTCGGCGCGTGTCGGCCCCGACCCCTCTCGACGGCGCGCAGTCAAGTCAGGCATGCTTTCGCAACAGCCCTCAGCGGGTGCCACCCCCCCCCGCAGCCGCTGAGCGGGCTCCGGCTCACCATCCCCCCTGAGAGCCGGACCCCAGGACGACCCCCGTCTCCCCGGACGGGGGTCGTCGTCATCTGCGCCCCGGCGCTCATGGGCTGCCGGTTCACCCACCGCGCGGGTCGGCCGCATAACAGATCGACACGATGATCGGCGCGCTGTCCACAAGTGCCCGTCCGTCCACAGGCGGCCGGTCCGACCGCTGGTCCGGCACCACCCCGCCCGCGCACAGTGCCGGACATGACCCGTCCGTTCGCCCCGCCCGCGGCCCCCCGCACCCTGCTGGTGACCGCCGACGCCGACCTGCTCGACGACCTGCTGCGGCTGGGCTCCGCCGCGGGCGCCGAGGTCGAGGTCGCCCACGACCTGTCCGCGGCGCGCCTGCGCTACGGGCCCGCCCCGCTGGTGCTGATCGGCGGCGACATGGTGCCCGGTTGCCTGCGCGCCCGGCTGCCGCGCCGGGCCGGGGTCGTCGTGGTCTGCCGCGACAGCACCGACTCCCGGCCGTGGGACTACGCCCAGCCGCTCGGGGCCGAACATGTCGCGCTGCTGCCCGCGGCCGAGTCTTGGCTCGTCGAACGGCTCGCCGGAATCGGCCGCGCCTCGACCGCCGGCACCGGGCGGGTGCTGGCGGTGCTCGGCGGGCGCGGCGGAGCCGGGGCAAGCGTGCTGGCCGCCGGACTGGCTGTCACTGCGTGCCGCACCCGGCTGCGCACCCTGCTCGTCGACGCGGACCCGCTCGGCGGCGGCGCCGACCTGCTGCTGGGCTGGGAGGAGCTGCGCGGGTTGCGCTGGCCCCAGCTCGCCAGGGCCAGCGGCCCCGTCGACCCGGCCGCGTTCGTCGACGCCCTGCCGAGCCGCGGCGACCTCGTGGTGCTCTCCTGCGCCCGCGACGTCCCCGACGAGGACACCCCGATCTCCCCGGCGCTGCCGCCCGATGCGATGGCCGCCGCACTCGACGCCGGTCGGCGCGGCCGGGATCTGATCGTCGTCGACCTGCCCCGCCGTCTCGACGACGCCGCGGCCGTGGTGCTCCAGGCAGCCGACCGGGTGCTGCTCGTCGTGCCCGCCGAACTGCGCGCCGCCGCGGCGGCGGCCCGGGTGGTCGACGTCGTGTCGGCGTACCGGCGCGAGCTGTCCGTGGTCGTCCGCGGCCCGGCACCCGGCCGGCTGGGACCTGACGACCTGGCCCGGGCGCTGGGCCTGCCGCTGGCCGGGATGCTGCCGCCGGAGCCGCGCCTGGCCGCCGCGCTCGAACGCGGCCACGCCCCGGGCAGCGCACCCCGCGGCCCCCTGGCCACCCTGTGCGGCCGCCTGATCCGCGAGGTCATGGCATGAGCGAGCGCAGCGAGCGAATTGGTGGGCTCGGTTCACATGGCGTCGACGAGCGCAGCGAGGAGAGGTCATGAGCGAGCGCAGCGAGCGAATCGGTGGGCTCGGTTCGCATGGCGTCGCCGCGCGCGGCGAGGAGGGGTCATGAGCGAGCTGGTCGGGGCCGGGCCGTTGGGTCCGCTGCTGGCTGCGCCCGAAGTGACCGACGTGCTGGTCAACGGGGTGCAGGTGTGGACGGATCGGGGATCCGGGCTGGTCCGCGAACCGTTCACCATGCCGTCGGTCGACGCCGTGCGACGGCTGGCGCAGCGGCTCGCGGCCGCGTGCGGGCGGCGGCTCGACGACGGGCAGCCGTACGTCGACGCGCGGCTGGCCGACGGGACGCGCCTGCACGCGGTGCTGCCGCCGGTGGCGACCGCTGGGCCGTACCTGTCGTTGCGCACGTTCCGGCAGCGGCCGATGGCGTTGGCGGACCTCGTCCCGCCGGACACGGCCCGGCTGCTGTCCGCGATCGTCGCGGCCCGGCTGACCTTCCTGATCTCCGGCGGCACCGGATCGGGCAAGACCACGCTGCTCGGGGCGATGCTCGCCGCGGTGCCCGGCCGGGAACGCATCGTGCTGGTGGAGGACTCGGCCGAGCTGCGTCCCGCACATCCGCACGTCGTCACGTTGCAGGCGCGCACCTCCAACGTGGAGGGCGCGGGCGTGGTCGGCCTGGCCGAGCTGGTGCGGCAGGCCCTGCGGATGCGTCCGGACCGGCTGGTGGTGGGCGAGTGCCGGGGTGCGGAGGTGGTGGACCTGCTGGCCGCGCTCAACACCGGCCACGAGGGCAGCGCCGGGACGTTGCACGCCAACGCCCCCGCGGATGTGCCCGCGCGGCTGGAGGCGCTCGGGCTGCTCGGCGGGCTGCCCCGTCCCGCGCTGCACGCGCAGGTCGCCGCGGCCATCCGGGTGCTGCTGCACCTGCGGCGTACCCCGTCCGGCCGGGTGCTCGACGAGATCTGCCTGCTCACCGCGGACGGCCCGGAAAGGCTGGTGGCAGCCCGGCCGGTCTGGCGGCGCGACGGCGGCGTGCTGCCCGCGGCCGCCGAACTCGGCACACTGCTGCGCGCTCGTGAGGTCGCCCCGCCGCCCTGGCCGGCGGAGTGGTGAGCGCCTCGAACACGGCCACCGGGCCCGACCGGACGGACACGGTCTCCGGGCCCGGCCGGACGGTGCCGACCTGGCGGAGTGCCGTCGCGGTCCGGCTGCGTGATCTCACGGGCCCTGTTCTCGCATCCAGCGTGCGGCGTCGCCTGGCGCGGGCCACGGGGCGGCCGCAGCGCCCCGGTTCCGCCACGACGGCAGGTGCGGGCCCCGACGGGCAGGCTGCTGGCGCGGGCCGGCTCCTTGGGCGACCGGGCACGACCCTGTCGCCGCGCCGTACGGGGGTCGTCGCCGCGGTGGCCGGTGTGGGTTCGTCGCTGCTGCTGGACTCGCCGGTGGGTGGGCTGATCGCGGCCGGGTACACCCTGCTCGCGCTGCGGATGTGGCGCGAGCAGCGGTCCGCCGGGCGCGACGCGGGACACCGGCAGCGGGCCCTCGACCTGCTCTCCGCATCCGCGGCGGAACTGCGGGCCGGTGGCGCGGGCACGGTGCTGCTGCTGCCGGACGACGAGCTGGACCGGGCGGTGCACGCGGCGCAGCGGCTCGCCGCGAGCACCGGAGCGCCCCTGGCCGACCTGCTGGAACGGCTGGAGGCGCAGTGCCGCGCCGCCGACCGGGCCGACGCCGCCGCCCATGCCCAGGCGGCCGGCGCGCAACTGACCGCGGTGCTGCTCGCCGCGCTGCCGATCGGCGGCATCGGGCTCGGTCACCTGATCGGCGTCGACGCGATGCGGATCCTGCTGCACACGCCGACCGGCGTCGCGTGCGTCTGCGGAGCGGCCGTGCTGCAGGCGGCCGGGCTCGCCTGGACCCGCCGGTTGCAGCGGCCTGCGGCACGTTCGGCCGTGGACCGGGCCGTCGGACGGTTCACGGCCCGCAAACGGCTGAGCCGCCTGCCGCTGCGGCGGTCCGCGGAGCAGTCGAGCGGGCGTACCCCCTGGTTGTTCGGGGTGGTGGCGGGCGGTGCGGTGATCGCGCTGCTGCCGTCCCCCGCCGGTGGCGTGCTGGGTGTCGTCGTCGCGGGCGGGACCGTGGTGGTGCTGCGGCGGATGGAGCCCGCAGCCGTGCGTGCGGAGCGGGAGCGGGTGCTGGCCGACCTGCCGTGGGCCGTGGATCTGATCGGCGCCGCGCTGCGCGCCGGAGCCCCGCTCGACCACGCCGTGCGCAGCGTCGGCGCGGCGCTGGACGGGCCGCTCGGCATCCGGCTGCAGCGGATCGGCCGGTCCCTGCGCCTGGGCGCGACCGCGGCCGAAGCCTGGTCGCACCTGGCTGACCTGCCACCGGCCGGCCGCCTCGTCGCGGCCGTGGAACGCAGCTCCGCCAACGGATCGGCGCTGGCCGGCGCGCTGCACCGGTGCGCCGACGACCTGCGCGCCGACACCGCCGTACGCCGCCAGGCCGGGGCGCAGCGCGCCGGTGTCCTGATCGTCCTCCCGCTCGGGCTGTGCTTCCTGCCCGCCTTCGTACTCGCCGGCCTGGTGCCGGTGGTCCTCGCCGTGCTCGGCGAGGTGCTCTGACCCGCCACGAAAGGAGATCGTCATGCCCCGACAGAGGCCACTGCGAACGGAGGTCCCGCCCGTGGACACCACGGTCCTGACGCCGATCCGCCCGCCCGTGCCCGCGCCCGCACGGCTGCGCGATGTCGACGACGACGCCGCCGCGATCCTCGCGGAGTCGGTGGGACCAGCCCGGCGGCCGGTGCCCGACGCCGGTATGAACACCGCCGAGTACGCCGTCGGCACCCTGGCCGCCGTCGCCTTCGCCGGACTGCTGCTCAAGGTGCTGACCAGCGACGGCGTGCAGGCGGCGCTGGCCGGCGTGATCCAACGGGCCCTCGGGTGAGCCGAACGGACCGGGGTAGCGCCACCGCCGAGCTGGCGGTGGCGCTACCCGCCGTGGTGCTCCTGCTGGTCACCGGCATCGGCGCGGTCGCCGCGGTGACCGTGAAGCTCGGCTGCGTGGCCGCCGCCCGCGACGCGGCGCTCGCCGCAGCACGCGGTGACGGCGTGTCCGGTGGGGCGAGCGTCGACGTCACCGGGGAGACGGTCACCGCGACGGTGCGGCGCTCCCTCCGGGTGACCGAGCTGACCTGCACCGCAACCGCCGCCCGCGAACCGGGTGCGCCGTGAGCTCGCTGTATGCGCTCGGCGTGGGCCTGGTCTTCGTGGCCGCGGGCACCGTGGTGGCCGTGGACGGCGCACACCTGGTCGCCCGGGAGCAGGCGCGTACGGCCGCGGACCTGGGCGCCCTCGCGGGCGCGGCGGCGGCGATCGAAGGCGCCGCGGCCGCATGCGAACGGGCCGGGCGGATCGTGGCCGCCAACGCGGCGACGGTCACGGCCTGCCGCCTGGACGGCCTCGACCTCACCCTATCCGTGCAGGTCGTCACCGGGGCGGGCGCGGCCGAGGCCACCGCCGTGGCGGGCCCGGTCCGCGAGGCGACCTGACCAGGTGCGCCCCGGCGGCACCGGTGGGCCGGGCCCCGATCCGCGAGTCAACGGTGACCCGACGGCGGGCCCGATCCGCGAGTCAACGGTGACCCGGGCGCGAGGGCCTGGCACGGCCACCGCCGGCCGGTTGCGGGGGTCCGCGGCGGGTCGTGCGGGTGAAGATCGCTGTTTGGGGACAGAAAGTGAGGTGTGACCGCAGATCATGACCGGAAACAGCGATCATGCCCGGCTCGACGCGCGGGCCGCGCGCCAGGCCGGGCTATTCACCAGGGATGACGCGAAGGCGTGTGGGTTCACCGACGACCAGGTCCGGCGGCGGCTGCGGCGGCGGGACTGGCAGGTGGTGCTCGGTCAGGTGATGACCCGGGCCGCGCGGCCGGTCACGCCGTTGCTGCGGGATCGGGCCGCGTTGCTGGCCGTGCCCGATGCGGTGCTGGCCGGACCGTCCGCGGCCCGGCGCTATGGCCTGGACGTGCCTGGTCTGCGGACCAGCGTCATCGTCGCGCCGGAACGGCGGGTGCGGCTGCCGGGTGTCTCGGTCCGTCGGGAACAGCTGGATCCGGTGGACCTTGTTCTGATCGAGGGAGTCCTGCTGACCGCGCCGGAGCGCACCGTCGTCGACTGTGTCCGCGAGTTGAGCCCGGACCAGGCCGACCTGGTGATGGACCGGGCATTGCAGCGTCGGCTGATCACCTTCGAGGGATTCGCCGCCAGAGTGCAGGCGATGGTGGGGCAGCGCGGGATACGAAGACTGGTCAGGGCGGTGGCGCGGCACGCGCATGGGGCGCGTTCGGTGGCGGAACGGCTGCTGGTGCAGGGACTGCGGCGGGCGCGGATCGAGGGCTGGCGCGCCAACGTGCCGGTCCATGACGCCGAGGGGCTGATCGGTGTAGTCGACTTCGGATTCCTGGAGATCCGGCTGGCTGTGGAGGTCGACGGCCGCGCGTGGCACAGCGCCGGGGACCGGTTCCAGCACGACCGGGAACGGCAGAACCGGCTGGTCCGCGCCGGGTGGACGGTCCTGCGGTTCACCTGGCGGGACCTGACCGAGGACCTGGACGGCGTCGTCCGCCAGATCACCGCCGTCCGCCGCCACCTCACCCGCGCCACCTCACCGCCGCAGACCGGACCACGGTGAGAGATCGCTGTTTCCGGTCAGAACCTGGGGTTCAACCGCAGATCTTGTCCCGAAACAGCGATCTTCCCGGCGCGAACCACCGCGACCAGGTCGGCAGCGATCACCCTGAGGTTGGGGGGAGGTGGGTGAGGATGATGTCGAGGACGGTGACGGCGCCGGGTTTGTCGAGCGGGTTGTTGCCGTTGCCGCACTTGGGGGACTGGACGCAGCTCGGGCAGCCGCGTTCGCAGGCGCACTCGGCGACCGCGGTCCGGGTCGCGCCGAGCCATTCGGTAGCCATGCCGTACGCCCGTTCGGCGAAACCCGCCCCGCCGGGGTGGCCGTCGTACACGAAGATGGTCGGCGCGTCGGTGTCGGCGTGCCGGGCCGTCGACAGGCCGCCGATGTCCCACCGGTCGCAGCTCGCGACCAGCGGCAGCAGGCCGATCGCGGCGTGCTCGGCGGCGTGCAGCGAGCCGGGCAGGTCCTCCAGCCCGGCGACCGCCGATTCCGCGATGGTGGCCCAGACCGCGACGGTGCGCAGGGTACGGGTGGGCAGGTCGAGGGGCCAGGTGCCGAGCACCTCCCCGCTGTCCATCCGCCGCCGTTGGAACGACACGACCTGGCTGGTCACCTCGACCTCGCCGAGGAACAGCCGGACCGGCCCGGCGTCCACGTGCGAGCGGACCTCCAGCACGGTGAGGTCGATGGTGTCGCGGGCGTGCGTGGAGTACGGCGGGTTGTCGGCTTCGACCAGGGCCACCCCGTCGGCGAGGTCGAGCTCGCGTACGACGTAGGTGCGGCCCTGGTGCGTGTAGACGGCCCCGGCGTGCAGGTGGTGGTGGGCGGCTCCGGCGTCGGCGGTGCCGATGAGGCGGCCGGTGGCGGCCTCGATGACGGCGATCGGCGGCCCGCCGGTGCCGCGCAGGTCGATCTCGGGGCGCTGCGGGTGGGTCCAGTACCAGCCGGTGGGGCGGCGGCGCAGTGCGCCCGCGGCGACGAGTTCGTCGAGCAGGGCGGCGTCCGCGCCGAACAGCGGGAGGTCGGCCTCGGTGAGGGGCTGCTCGGCGGCGGCCGTGCACAGGTGCGGGGCGAGCACGTACGGGTTGGCGGGGTCGAACACGGTCGCCTCGACGGTCTTGCCGAACAGTGCCTGCGGGTGGTGCACCAGGTAGGTGTCCAGCGGGTCGTCCCGGGCGACGAGCACGCACAGCCCGTCGCGCCCGGCCCGGCCCGCGCGGCCCGCGCGCTGCCAGACGGCGGCGCGGGTGCCGGGATAGCCGGCCAGCAGCACCGCGTCCAGGCCGGTGACGTCGATGCCCAGTTCGAGGGCGTTGGTGGTGGCCAGGCCGGTGAGGGTCCCGTCGGTGAGCTGCTGTTCCAGGGTGCGCCGCTCCTCGCGCAGGTAGCCGCCCCGGTAGGCGGCGACCTGGCGGCCGAGCCCTGGCTGCGCCTCCTCCAGCGCGGCGCGCGCGTTGACGGCGACGACCTCGGCGCCGCGGCGGGACGGCACGAAGGCGAGGGTGCGTACGCCCTGGACGACCGCGTCGGCGAGCAGGTCGGCGGTCTCCCGCAGCGCGGAGCGGCGAACGGGGGCGGCGTCGCCGTTGCTGTCCGCGCCCGGCAGCTCCGGCGGCTCCCACAGGGCGAAGGTCATCGAGCCGCGCGGGGCGGCGTCCTCGGTGACCGCCCGCACGGGCCGCCCGATGAGCTTGCTCGCGCTGCCCGCGGGGTCGCCGGACGTGGCCGAGGCCAGCAGGAATACTGGCCCGCCGCCCGCCCGGCGGTCGCCGGCGCTGCCCGGCCGCCGGGCGGCGGCGGTGGCTCCGCGACGTGTGCCACCCGTCCGCGAGGCACCTTCAACCGCGCCCTCACCGGCCGACCCGCCGCCGGCCGCGTTAAGAAGGTGCCCTTCCTCTACGGAATCCGTTAAGAAGGTGCCCTTCCTTTCGGTGAGGCGGCGGAGGCGGCGGAGGATGTGGGCGACGTGGGCGCCGAAGACGCCGCGGTAGCTGTGCGATTCGTCGACGATCACGTAGTGGAGGTTGCGGAGCACGCCGGACCAGCGCTGGTGGCCGGGGAGCAGGCTGTGGTGCAGCAGGTCGGGGTTGGTGAGGATGACGTTGGCGTGCTGGCGGATCCAGTCGCGCTCCTCGCGCGGGGTGTCGCCGTCGCAGACCGCGGCCCGCAGGCCGGGCAGGTTCAGGCCGGTCAGCGCGCGGTGCTGGTCGGCGGCGAGGGCCTTGGTCGGCGCGAGATAGAGGACGCGCGCCCGCGGGTGGGTGAGCACGGCGGACAGGGCGGGCAGCTGGTAGGCCAGTGACTTGCCGGAGCCGGTGCCGGTCGAGATGACGACGTCGGTGCCGCCCCAGGCCAGCTCGGCGGCTTCGACCTGGTGCTCCCACGGTGCGGTGATGCCGCCGGAGCGCAGCGTGTCGAGCAGCGGCGCGGGGACCCAGGAGGGCCACGCGGCGGCGCGCCCGGCCCGCGCGGGCAGCAGCTCGACGTGCGTGACCTGGTCACGTTTGAGCCAGTACGGCAGCAGGTCCACTCCAGCACTCTGCCACCGCGGGGCGGGCGTCGGCCAGCGGCCGTCGTCACCCCGTCCCGAGTGCGCGTTAAGGGCAAAGGGCGCGTAGCCCGGAAACCCGACCAGTGGTTAGATGCATGAGGATCGGATGCACGGAGTGATTCCGGGCAGTGACCGGACGTCGTAGAGGAGGTGCCGATGGAGCTGTCGCTGGCCACGCGTGTCGTCGCCGGGCATACCGTGCTCGAGGTCGGCGGCGAGGTGGACGTCTACACCGCTCCGAAACTCCGCGAACGCATCGCCGAGCTGCTCGACAGTGGGGTGACCGCGGTGGTGGTCGACCTCGCCCGGGTCGACTTCATGGATTCGACCGGCCTCGGCGTGCTGGTCGGCCAGCTGCGCAAGGCGCGGGCGGTGGGAGCCTCCTTCGGCGTGGTGTGCTCGCGGGAGTCGCTCCTCAAAATCTTCCGGATCACCGCGCTGGACCAGGTGCTGCCGCTGTACCCGTCCGTCGACGCGGCCACCGCGAGTTGACCCGCGCGGACATGGCGACCGTCCGGCTCGAATTCACCCCTGAACCCGCGCACGTGCGTACGGCGCGGCTGGTCGGCGTGGCCGTCGCCCGGCGCGCCGGGGTGCCCGACGACCAGCTCGACGAGGTGCGCCTGGCGATCGGCGAGGCGTGCGCGCGGGCGGTGGCCCGGCACCAGCGGGTCGGCCTGCGCGACGTGGTCGCGGTCGCGTTCAGCGATGGCGACCGTTATCTCGTGCAGGTGTGGGATCACGCCGGCGACGAGGAGCAGATCACCGACGAGGAGCAGCTCACCGTCGACGTGAGCGCCAGCCTGTTGCAGGCGATCGTGAAGGATCTGCAGGTCCGTCCGCTGGAGAGCGGGCCTGGCACCGAGGTGCAGATGGCGTGGCCGGTCCGGCGCGCCTCGCGTCTTGGGCGCTGATTCACTCATCTGCGGGCATAGAGTCGCTGAGCGTACCGCACAACCCGGGACGGGCGCAGCAACGAAGATCACCGCGACACAGCAGGTGGCGGGTGTGACCCGGACCACGTGTCCGGTTTACAGTTCACGGGTTGTTTCCAGGCCGTAACCGACGTCACTCGTGACCCTCGGCACGGCTGCCTCACAAGTAGATCGTGATCTTTGGGAGGACAAAGATGTCCGGGTCCATCCTCGCTGCCCCCGGCAGCGAGCTGACCCTTACCGGCGCAAACGTTTCGTACGTGGTCGTCGCGGCTGTGATCGCACTGGTGGCGCTGGGTTTCGCCGCCGTGCTGGTCAAGTCCGTGCTGGCAACCGGTAAGGGCACCGAAAAGATGCAGGAGATCGCGGGCGCCGTCCAGGAGGGCGCGTCGGCATACCTGTTC
This sequence comes from Catellatospora sp. NPDC049133, assembly GCF_040648455.1. Taxonomy (NCBI): domain Bacteria; kingdom Bacillati; phylum Actinomycetota; class Actinomycetes; order Micromonosporales; family Micromonosporaceae; genus Catellatospora; species Catellatospora sp. NPDC049133. The sequence continues at coordinate 161,151 of NZ_JBEZDT010000008.1, read as the reverse complement.
CGCCAGTTCAAGACGCTCGGCATCTTCGTGGTGCTCGCGGTCATCCTGCTCTTCCTGCTGCCGGTCCACGGCGACGGTGACAACGACACCGCGCTGAAGATCGGCCGTTCCGCGTTCTTCGTGGTGGGCGCGCTGTTCAGCGCCTTCATCGGCGGTGCCGGCATGGCGCTGGCGACCCGCGCCAACCTGCGGGTGGCCGCGGCGGCCCGCGAGGCCGAGGGTGGCCGCGAGGCCGCCATGGCGATCGCCTTCCGCACCGGTGGTGTCGTCGGCTTCCTGACCGTCGGCCTCGGCCTGTTCGGCGCGGCGCTGGTGGTCTTCATCTACGGCGTCGACGCCGCGACCGTGCTGGAGGGCTTCGGCTTCGGCGCTGCCCTGCTCGCGATGTTCATGCGGGTCGGCGGCGGCATCTTCACCAAGGCCGCCGACGTCGGCGCTGACCTGGTGGGCAAGGTCGAGCAGGGCATCCCCGAGGACGACCCGCGCAACGCGGCGACCATCGCCGACAACGTGGGCGACAACGTCGGCGACTGCGCCGGCATGGCCGCCGACCTGTTCGAGTCGTACGCGGTGACCCTGGTCGCGGCGCTGATCCTGGGCCGGGCCGCGTTCGGCGTGGAGGGCCTCGTCTTCCCGCTGATCGTGTCGACCATCGGTGTGCTGATCGCGATCGTCGGCGTGTTCCTGACCCGCCTGCGCAAGTCCGACAAGAACGGCCTGCAGGCGATCAACCGCGCCTTCTACATCTCGGCCGCGCTGTCCGCGGTCGCGGTGGCCGGCGCCTCGCTGTACTACCTGCCGAAGACCTTCGGCGAGCTGGGCAAGCCGGAGATCAGCGGCAACCCGCAGACCGTCGCCATCGGCGCGGTCGTCATCGGTATCGTGCTGGCCGCCGCCATCCAGGCGCTGACCGGCTACTTCACCGAGACCGGCCGTCGCCCGGTGCAGGACATCGGCAAGTCGTCGGAGACCGGCCCGGCCACCGTGGTGCTCGCGGGCATCAGCGTCGGCCTGGAGTCGGCCGTCTACTCGGCGCTGCTCATCGGCGGCGCGGTGTACGGCGCGTTCCTGCTGGGCGGTGGCACGCTGGTCGTGTCGCTGTTCGCCATCGCGCTGGCCGGCTGCGGCCTGCTGACCACCGTCGGCGTCATCGTGGCCATGGACACCTTCGGTCCGATCTCCGACAACGCGCAGGGCATCGCGGAGATGTCCGGCGACATCGACGAGCAGGGTGCGCGCACCCTGACCGAGCTCGACGCGGTCGGCAACACCACCAAGGCGATCACCAAGGGCATCGCGATCGCGACGGCCGTGCTGGCCGCGACCGCGCTGTTCGGGTCGTACACCGACACCCTGGGCGTCTCCCTGGCCGAGGCCGGCGAGACCGCGGAGGGCTTCGTCAACAACATGCTCAACGTGGCGAACCCGGCCAACCTGGTCGGTCTGCTGATCGGTGTGTCGGTCGTCTTCCTGTTCTCGGGTCTGGCCATCAACGCGGTGTCGCGTTCGGCCGGCGCGGTGGTGCACGAGGTGCGCCGCCAGTTCCGCGAGCTGCCGGGCATCATGGACGGCACCCAGCGGCCCGAGTACGGCAAGGTCGTCGACATCTGCACTCGCGACGCCCAGCGTGAGCTGATGACCCCGGGCCTGCTCGCGGTCCTCGCCCCGATCGCCGTCGGCTTCGGCCTCGGCGCGGGCGCGCTGGCGGCGTACCTGGCCGGCGCCATCGGCGCGGGCACCCTGATGGCGGTGTTCCTGGCCAACTCCGGTGGCGCGTGGGACAACGCGAAGAAGATGGTCGAGGACGGCGCGCACGGCGGCAAGGGCTCGTCGTCGCACGAGGCGACCATCATCGGCGACACGGTCGGCGACCCGTTCAAGGACACCGCCGGTCCGGCCATCAACCCGCTGCTCAAGGTCATGAATCTGGTGTCGCTGCTGATCGCCCCCGCCGTGGTGGCGCTCTGGTACGGCAGCACCGAGAACGCGACCGCGCGCAACCTGATCGCCCTCGGCGCGACCGTGGTGATCGTCGTGGCCGTGGTCATCAGCAAGCGGAAGCCGATCACCGTCGGCGGCGACGACCAGGGAAAAGCTGACGCTGCGCCTACGCAGCGCGAGAAGGTCAACGCCTGACGCACCGCACCACTGCGGCGCCCTCCCCACGGGGAGGGCGCCGCTCCTTTTTGCCCCGCTCCCACGACTCCCCGCAGCGGCGATCTTGCGTGAATGGACCCAGCGGTGCCCCGTTTGCCCGTGTCGTGGGGTACATCCGTGCAAGATCGCCGCGGGCGTCGGGGTCGGCGCTAGGCTGCACATCATGCGTAGGCCCCGCGCTGGATTCCTGCCGCTGCTGGTTGTGGTGGCGGCGGTTACGGGTGGGTGTGTGGCGGACGGGCCGCCGCCGAGGGTGTGGGCGGCCTCGGTGTGTTCCGCGCTCAATCCGTGGCGCGAGGAGATCGCGACGCTGACCACCCGGGCACAGCAGCAGACGCCCACGTCGACGACGCCCCAGCAGGCCAAGGAGAACCTGGTCCGCATGCTGGAGGGGGCACGTGACGCCAGCGAGAAGGCGCGCGGCCGCATCGTGGACGCGGGAGTGCCCGAGGTCGAGGGCGGGGACGCGATCGCCGGCGGGGTGACCGGGTCGCTGGCGCAGGTGCGGGACGCCTACGGCCGGGCCGGCGAAGCGCTGCGCGCACTGTCCACCGACGACGCATCTGCCTTCTACCAGGGCGTCAGCACGGTGATGACGAAACTGCAGCAGGAGTACGACGACAGCGCCCTGGACACCAGCGAGCTGCGCTCCACCGAGCTGCAACAGGCGTTCGGCGAGGTGCCGGAGTGTCTCTGAACCGCCAGCTGGCCATGTTCTCCGCCGAGTCGGCCCGCCCCTCGGCGTACGACCTCGCGGGGCTGCTCGTCGGGCCGGGCCAGGTGACCCGGATGGGCGGCACGGCGCGGGTGTCGGTGGTCGTCGACGCGGCCTGGCGGGTGCACGCGCTGGCGGCCGAGTTCACCGCGCGAGGGCTGGAGACCAGCTGGGAGCCGGCCGCGATCGAGGGCCACTTCGGGGTGCGCACCGCGTACACGGGCATGCTCGCGCCGCTGGCGGAGGCGTGGCTGCGCGGGTCGGGCAAGCGCCCGCCGGCCGGGTTCGCGCTCGACGGGGCGCGGCTGCGGCTGTGGTTCGCGGCGGCGGGTTCGGTCGACCCGGAGGGCGACGGCGCGGTCCTGCGGCTCGGGGCCAGCGACGAGCACTGCGCGGCACCGGCGCTGCGCGCGTTCACCGCGCTGGCCTGCATGGCCGAGCTGGGCCGGGGGCCGGTGCTGCGGATCAGCGGCCGGCGGCGGGTGGCCCGGCTCCGCGAGCTGGTCGGCGAGCGCCCGGCGACGGCCCCACTGGGCGCGTGGCCCGGCGACCAGCCGGCCACCGACGAGCCAGGCGACCAGGTGCTTTCCGAGGAGCAGGCAGAACCGCGTCCGGTGCGGGTCGCGCGGGCTCCGCGGCTCCGACCGGTGGTGGCCGGGCAGCTGGACACCGGTCAGCTCGTGCCGACTGCGGCCGGGCCGGAGGAGCCCTCTACAACCGGAGCCGAGCCGGAGTCACCGTCGCCAGGCCTGTCCGCCGACCGGGAGCAGCCTGCGGTCGATCCGGGCATGGCGCGGCCGAAGAGGACCCGGCGGAGCACCGCCGCGCCGACCGAGGCCGAGCCGGATCAGGCCGAGCCGGATCAGGCCGGGACGACGGGTCCGGTGCGGACCGGCAGCGACTTGACCGGGCCGTAGCGGGCCACCGGCGCGCCGGTGACGTGCGCCCAGTAGCGGTCGCCGTAGGACCAGTGCCACCACTCGGTCGGGTAGTTCACCATGCCGACCGAGGTCAGCGCGTCGCACAGGAAGCGCCGGTTGCGGGCGGCCTCGGCGGAGACGTTCTCGGAGTCGGTGTGGCAGGCCTCGCTGTCGGTGTCGTTGACCTGCGTGCCCATCCACAGCTCCACGCCGTCGGCGGTGCACAGCGTCAGGTCCACCGCGGCACCCGCGACGTGCGGGGCGACCTCCGGCGGGGAGATGTACCGGCTGGCCCGGCGGTGATACCAGGCCTCGTCGTGGCCGGGCTGGATGACCCGCAGCCGCTGCTTGTGGGAGTCGAAGTACTCCTGCTGCAGGGTCAGCGGGCGGTAGCACTCGACGATCAGCAGCCGCATCCCCGCGGGCAGCAGCGTCTGGGCGGTGACCAGCCGGTCCACCACGCTCAGGCGGACGTGGGCGAAGGCTCCCTCACCGTCGGCGAGCCGTGGGTCGAGCCGCAGCGCGCCGACCGTACGCAGGTCGACCAGGCACTCGTCGCACTCGGCCACCGGCGTCTCCACGACCGCCGTGTCCGACAGCAGCACCATCTCCGCCATGACAACCCTCCCCGCCCCCCGGCCCGCCCCGGTATGCGCCCGAGGGGTCCCCCACCTGCCCGGTCGCGAAGTGAACGCCGGGACGGGTGGCTCGCCCCGTGCCGAGCCACCCGTATCTCCGACAGAAGAAGACTCGCAGGCCGCGCTGGAACTTTTCTGTAATAGACGGGCGTCAGGCCGGTGGCCGCCGCCTCAGCGGTCTCCGTCGAGCTCGCGGATCTCGCGGGCCCCGTGGTCGTGGAAGGTGCGGCGGGCCCGTGCGCGGGCGGTCTGCGCCGCGGCCGTGTCGCCGCGGGCCGCCAGCAGCCGGGACCGGTCCAGCTCCAGACGGGCCTGCCAGACCGGCACGTCCATGGCCTGCCAGATGTCGTGGGCGGCGTCGAAGCAGGCCTCGGCAAGGTCGAGCCGGTGCTCGGCGAGGTGGAGCTGGCCGAGCACGCGCAGCGTCGCGCCCTGGCCCCAGCGGTCACCCATGGTGTGGCTGACCGACAGCGCCCATTCCAGCCGGGGCAGCGCCTCACCGTGGTGGCCCTGGCGCATCCGCGCCTTGGCCAGCGCGCGCACCGCGTACGCCTCCATCAGCTCGTCACCGAGGTCGTGGAAGATCGCGGCGGACTCGGCGCAGCGCCGCTCCGCCTGCGCCCACTCGTCCCGGGCCCGGTGGTAGAGCCCGAGCGTGCGCAGGGTGTGCCCCTCGCCGAGCCGGCTGCCGGCCCGCCGGTAGGCGGCCAGCGACTCGGTCAGGTCGGCCAGCGCCCGGTCGTAGTCGCCCAGCTCCAGCCGCACCGAGCCGGCGATGCGCCGGGAGTAGCCGATGCCGATGTCGTCGCGGGCGTCGTGCAGCAGCGTCGCGGCCTGGTCGAGGAAGTGCACGCCCTCGGCGAAGCGGCCCGGTTCGCGGCAGGCGATGCCCAGCCCGGCCAGCGCGGCGGCCTGCCCGGGGAGGTCGTTCAGCTCGCGGAACAGGCTCAGCGCGGCCCGGAACTGCCGCCGCGCCTCGGTGTAGTGGTCCTGGTCGTAGCGCAACTGGCCGAGTTCGGTGAGGATCACCGCCTCGTCGTGCGGCTTGCCCGCGCGCCGGGCCGCGGTCAGCGCCGCCTCGATCACTCGGGTCCGGGCCGCGAACCGGTTCGCGCCCATGAAGGCCGACGCGTTGCGCGCCGAGGCGAACTCGCAGACCAGGTCGTACAGACCGAGCGCGAGCGCCCGTTCCACCCCGGAGGCCAGCGCGGACTGCTCCGCCTCGAACCAGTCCCAGGGGTCGGCGATGACCAGGGCGGTCAGCTCCTCCGACACGTCGTGCGGGCTGAACGGCCGCCGCCACCGGATCTCGGCGGGCGGCGAGTCGGCGGCGGTGCGGTGGATCAGCGCCAGCCAGCCGCGCAGCGCCCGCGCCACCGCGTCGGCCAGGTCCTGGGCGGGTTCCTCCAGCGCGGCGCACTCGCGGGCGTACAGCCGGATCAGGTCGTGCAGGCGGTAACGCAGCCCGCCCATGCGGTCCACGCCGACGAACTCCACCAACTGCGCGTCGACCAGCTGCTCGACCAGCTCCTCGGCCTCGGCCAGGGAGGTCTCGACCAGCCAGGACACCACCCAGGGCGAGAAGTCGGGCACGCCGAACCAGCCCAGTCGGCGCAGCGTGGCGCGGCAGTCGGGGTCCAGCGCCCGGTAGCTGAGCTCGATGCTGCTGCGTACGCCGACGTCGCCGGCGGACAGGTGGTTGAGCCGGCGGCTCTCGTCGGCGAGCCGGTCGGCCAGCGGCTTGAGCGGCAGCGCCCGCCGGCCGGCCAGCCGGGCGCTGACGATGCGCAGCGCCAGCGGCAGGTTGCCGCAGTATTCGACGATCCGGCGGGCGGCGTCGAGGTCCTCGTCGACCCGCTCGTCCCCGGCGAGCCGCCGCAGCAGCAGCAGCGCCTCGTCGGGCTCCAGCACGCGCAGGTCGGTCAGCGTGGTGCCGGACAGCCCGGCCAGGCGGTCCCGGCTCGTGATGACGACGGCGTTGCCCGCGTGGCCCGGTAGCAGCGGCCGGACCTGCTGCTCCGAGGCGGCGTCGTCGAGCACCAGCAGCATGCGGCGCTGTGCCAGCAGCGATCGGTACAGGTCGGCCCGCTCGCCGAGGCCCTCCGGCAGCTGGGCCTGCTCGACGCCGAGCGCGCGCAGGAACCGGGACAGCACCTCGCCCGGCTCGGCCGGGACGTCGCTCATGCCGCGCAGCTCCGCGTAGAGCTGGCCGTCCGGGAAGTGCTCGACCAGCCGGTGCGCCGCCGCGGTGGCCAGGGTGGACTTGCCGGTGCCGCCCGGCCCGGCGATGACCTGCACGGCCGGGGCGCCACCGGTCGGCAGCAGGGCCGACGCCAGCGCCTCCAGTTCGGCGGCCCGGCCGGTGAAGTCGGCCGGCACCGGCGGCAACTGCGCGGGCACCGGGTGCACCGTGCCCGGTCCGGCCAGCTCCGGTGACTGGGCCGCGACCGCGAGCTGCTCGGTGCCACCCCGCAGGATCGCGTGGTGCAGCGCGGTGAGTTCCGGGCCGGGCTCCACGCCCAGCTCACCGATGAGCACGTCGCGGCCCTCGCGGTAGCAGGCCAGCGCCTCGGCCTGGCGGCCCAGCCGGTACAGCACGGTCATCAGCTGGCCGCGCAGCCGCTCGTTGGTCGGCCGGTGCCCGATCAGCACGGTCAGCTCGGCGACCAGGTCGCCCCACAGCCCGGCGGCGATCTCGGCGGCGATGCGCTCCTCGACGGCTGCGGCCCGCAGCTCGTCCAGCCGGGACGCCTGCACGGTCAGCTCGGTGGCGTCCAGGCCGGACAGCGCGGGGCCCTGCCATAGCGCGTCGGCGCGGCGCAGCAGCACGGCGGCTCCCGCGTGGTCGCCGGCGGCCGCCGCGGCACGTCCCTGCGCCAGCAGTCCGGTGAAGACCTCGACGTCGAGCGTGTCCGGCTCGATCCGGATCACGTAGCCCGGTGCCGCGGTGGTGATGAGGTCGCCGGCGCCGTGCTTGGCGAAGGTGCGGCGCAGCGTGGAGACGTAGGTCTGGATCAGCGCGCGGGCGGTGTCGGGCGGGTCGTCGGCCCACAGGATGTCGACCAGCCGGCTGGCGGACACCACCCGGCCGTGCTCCAGGAGCAGTGCGGCGAGCAGAGCTTTCGGTTTCGCGCCGCCGAGCGGCACCGCCTCGTCGCCGGCGTCCGCCGAGACGGGTCCGAGCAGCCGGAACTCCACCTCGCACTCCTCCGCCGCGTTACTAGATCGATCCAGCGTACGGCCGGACGGTGGCAGAGGACCACAGCCCGACACGACATCGCAGGTCAGAGGCTAGCGCACCGCCGACATGGCCAATTTGTCCCGGTCCTCCCGCCGGAGTGCCAGAGCTACCGGCCCCACCTGCGGGTTGGCGGAGTTTCGCCATGGCGTAACCCCGCCAACGCCATCTATTCACTACGAAACAACGGGCCGGTAGACCGTTGTCATGTTCTCCCCCTCACAGCCTTCCCGCTTCCGGCGCAGGCGCTGGCAGCTGATTTCGGCGGCCACCGCGGCACCGCTGCTGGCGGCGGGTCTCGCCGTCCTGCAGGCGCCCGCGGTCGCCGCGCCGAGCAAACCCACCACCCCCGCCAAGCCGACGGCGACCCACAAGGTCACGCTGGTCACCGGCGACGTCGTCACGGTCACCACGATGGCCGACGGCAAGCAGATCGCCGATGTGGACCGGCCGGCCAACGCGCTCGGCGGCGTGCGTATGCAGCAGATCAAGGGCGACCTGTACGTCATCCCCGACGAGGCGGTGGCGCTGCTCGGCGCGAACAAGCTCGACCGGCGGCTGTTCAACGTCACCGACCTGATCGAGATGGGTTACGACGACGCGAAGTCGTCGGGCGTGCCGCTGATCGCCACGTACACCGCGGCGCAGACCCGCGCGGCCGGCGAGCCGAAGGCTCCCCGTGGCAGCAAATTGACCCGCAAGCTCAACGGCATCCGGGGCGCGGCGCTCACCGCGGACAAGAAGCAGGCCCGCTCCTTCTGGAAGACCGTCGTGCCACAGGGCAGCACGACGGCTGGAAAGGGCAACGCGGTCCTCGGCGAGGGTGTGGCCAAGCTGTGGCTCGACGGCCGGGTCGAGGTCAACCTGAAGGAGAGCGTGCCGCTGATCGGCGCGCCCGAGGCCTGGGCCGCCGGGTACACCGGCAAGGGTTCCAAGGTCGCCGTGCTCGACACGGGCGTCGACGTCAGCCACCCTGACCTGGCCGGAGTCATCGACGGCACGGCCAGCTTCGTGCCGGGCGAGTCGGCCACCGACGACGTCAACGGGCACGGCACCCACGTCGTCTCGACGATCGTCGGCACCGGCGCAGCCTCCAACGGTGAGCTGAAGGGCGTCGCCCCGGACGCTGACATGATCGTCGGCAAGGTGCTCGGCGGCGTCGAGGGCTACGGCCAGGACTCCTGGATCATCGCGGGCATGGAGTGGGCCGTCCAGCAGGGCGCCGACGTCGTCAGCATGAGCCTCGGCGACACCTACCCGACCGACGGCAGCGACCCGATGTCGCAGGCGGTCGACGCGCTGTCCGCGCAGTACGGCGCGCTGTTCGTCATCGCCGCCGGCAACGCGGGCCCGGAGAGCATCTCCACCCCGGGCGCGGCCGCCTCGGCGCTGACCGTGGCCGCCACGGACAAGCAGGACCAGCTCGCGTACTTCTCCAGCACCGGCCCGCTGGCCTACTCCGGCGGCATGAAGCCGGACATCGCCGCGCCGGGCGTGGACATCACCGCGGCTCGCTCGCAGCAGATGACCGACGGCGGCGAGGGCCTCTACCGCACCATCAGCGGCACCTCGATGGCCACCCCGCACGTGGCGGGCGCGGCCGCGATCCTGGCCCAGCAGCACCCCGACTGGACCGGCGCGATGCTCAAGGAACACCTGATGAGCAGCGCGAAGGGCCTGGCCGAGTGGTACTCGCCGTACGAGGTCGGCACCGGCCGCCTCGACGTGGCCGCCGCCGTGAAGACCGGCGTCCGGGGCACCGGCTCGCTGTTCTTCGGCAACTACACGTGGCCGCACGAGGCGAGCGACGTCGCGGTCACCAAGGAGCTGACGTTCACCAACACCGGCGCCACCGACGTCACGCTGAACCTGGCGCAGACCAACGCGGGCGGACCGTTCACCCTGGGCGCGACCTCGGTGACGATCCCGGCGGGCGCGAAGGCGACCGTCCCGGTCACCGGCGACCCGCAGGCCGCCGCCGCGGGCCAGCGTCACGTCGGCTACGTGATCGGCACCGACGCGACCACCGGCCAGCCGGTGACCCGCACCTCGGTCGCGCTGATCAAGGAAGACGAGCGCTACGACCTCACCATCAAGCTGGTCGGCCGGGACGGCAAGCCGGCCGCCGGCTATGTCGGCATCAACATGGCCGGTGACCAGTGGCCGTACTCGGCGTACATCGAAGGTTCGGTCACCCTGCGCATGCCGAAGGGCGTCTACACCATCGCGTCGTACCTCGACGTCGCCGGTGAGCGGTCGGACCGCAGCGGTCTGGCGGTGCTGGTCGACCCGGAGACGGTGCTCGGCGACGGGCCCGCCGAGGTGGTGCTGGACGCCAGCAAGGCGCGCCTGCTGCAGACCGAGGCGCCGCAGCGCACCGAGGACCGCCAGCGCAAGGTGGACTACAACATCCACTTCACCGGCCTGGACTCCTGGTTCGACGTGCGCGGCGCCTACCAGGTCCCGCCGATGTACGACGACCTCTACGTGGCGCCGACCGAGCCGATGACCAAGGGCGAGTTCATCTTCACCACGCGCTGGCGCAAGGGCGAGCCGATGTTCCGCCTGACGGCGTTCGGCGGCCTGTTCGACATTCCGGCCACCACGCAGGCAGGTTCGCTGCTCGGCACCGCCACCGACCACCTGAAGGCCGTGTACGCGGGCAAGGGCTCCGCGGCCGACTTCAAGAAGGTCAACGCCAAGGGCAAGATCGCCGTGGTGGAGCGCAGTGACGAGGTCACCGCGGACGAGCGCGTCGCCAACGCGATCGCCGACGGGGCCAAGGCCGTCGTTTTCGTCAGCGACCGCCCCGGCACCTCGATGGAGTACGCGGGCGAGTCCACCGTTCCGGTCGCCTCCGTGCACCGGGACGCGGGGCAGTTGCTGATCAAGATGGCGAAGCTGGGCTGGATCACCTTCACCGCCAAGCGCGTGGAGTACACCCCGTTCGTCTACGACCTGGCCCGCGACTACCCCGGCCAGGTGCCGAACAAGCCGCTGGTCTACAAGCCGAGCCAGCGGGACCTCGCCAAGATCGACGCTCGCTGGTACAACGCCGCGACGCCGGGCGACGCGTCCGGCTACCGGTACGACCTGACGCTCAGCCCGTCGCTCGGTTTCCACGAGCGCGAGTGGCACCCGGGCACCCGCACCGAGTGGGTCACCCCCGGACAGGTCTGGGTCGAGTCGCACGCGCAGCAGATCGCCACGGAGCTGCCGTGGGAGATGGTGTCCGGCGTCAACACGTACGCCAAGGGCAGCACCACCCGCACCGACTGGTTCGCCCCGGCGGCCCGGCCGGGCTTCAGCGACTCGTTCGGCGTGTACAACTCCCGCGCGCAGAACTACATGACCTGGAACGTGCAGCCGTGGAGCTCGGCCAGCGACACCATGCGGCTGGGCGGCTACCTGCCGTGGGGTGCGACGCCGACCCACCTGCAGGTGTTCCAGGGCGACACGCTGATCCACGACAACGCGTTCAGCGCGGACATGCAGTGGAAGGAGGTGCCGGCGGAGTACCTGCCGTACCGGGCCGTGCTCGACGCGGAGCGGTCCGCCGAGCAGTTCCGGCTGTCCACCCGTACGCACAGCGAGTGGACCTTCATGTCGGGCTTCGTCGACTCGGACTACTTCCAGCCGTTCTCGGTGCTGAACCTGGACTACCTGCTGGACAGCGACCTGCACGGTGACGTGAAGGCCGGCGCCTGGCAGCAGATCCGCCTGCACCCGGTGTCGATGGACCTGGGCACCGTGCCTGGCAAGATCAAGACGGTGACCCTGGACGTCTCCTACGACGACGGCAAGACCTGGCAGAAGGTCAACGTGGTCAAGGGCGCCGACGGCTACTGGACGGGTTCGTTCAAGGCGAACGGCAAGTCCGGCGGCTTCCTGTCGATCCGCGGCAGCGCGGCGACCGACGCCGGTTTCAGCGTCAAGCACGAGATCATCCGGGCCTACGGCCTGCGATGAGTCCCAGTGTCGGGCCCCGGGGAGGCGACTCCCCGGGGCCCTTCCCGTCACCAGGGTCGCCAGCAGGGTCTATTCAAGATCTGCCGGTATGGCGCATACTCTCCCCGCCGCCGCTGACGGAAAGGGGCAGGTCGCCGATGCTGGGTGTGCTCGGGCTCGACCCTGAGGAGGAGTTCGTCTACCGGGCCCTGCTCGGCCGGCCCAGTGCCACCGCGATGCTGCTGGCCGACCTGCTGGACCGGCCCGAGCCCGTGGTCGACCAGGCGTTGTCCCGCCTGGTGGAGAACGGCCTGGCACTGCGCTCCGGCGGAGAGGCCTTCGTCGCCGCGCCGCCCGCGATGGCGCTGGGCGCGCTGATCACCGAGCGCCGTGACGGGCTGCGCATCGCCGAGCAGGCGCTGGTCACCCTCGCCGAGGAGCACCGGGCGGCGGTCGCCGGGCGCAGCATCAGCGAGCTGATCGAGGTGGTCTCCGGCGTCGACGCCATCCGGCATCGGTTCCAGCAGGTGCAGCAGGCGGCCCGTACGGAGATCCGCAACTTCGTCACCGCGCCCTACATCGCCGTGCCGCCGGGCTCCAACGCGCAGGAGGACGCCGCCGCGGCGCGCGGGGTGCGCTTCCGGGTGGTGCTGGAGCGCTCGGTGCTGGCCCAGCCCGGCATCATCGACGAGGTCGTCGACTCGCTGGAGCGCGGCGTGGAGCTGCGGGTGGCCGACGAGCTGCCGATGAAGCTGATCCTCGCCGACGGCGACCTGGCCCTGGTGCCGGTCACCGCCCCGCACGCGATGGTCCCGGGCGGCGAGCCGGGGGCCGTGCTGCTGCACCGCAGCGGTCTGCTGGCCGCGCTGGAGGCCCTGTTCGAGACGGTATGGCAGCGCGCCTACCCGCTGGAGCTGTCGAGCCTCGGGTCGGACGGGTTACCGTACGTCGAGCTGGACACCGACGGGCCCACGGAGCTGGACCGCCGGATCCTGTCGCTGCTGCTGTCGGGCCTGACGGACCAGGCGGTCGCGACGCAGCTCGACCTGTCGCTGCGCACCCTGCAGCGGCGGCTGCGCCACCTGATGGATCTGGCCGGCGTGGAGACCCGCATGCAGCTGGGTTGGCACGCCGCCCGACACGAATGGGCCTGAGTTGAAGCGACCGCTGCTGATCCTGCTCACCACGGCCCTGCTGGCGACGTCGGCGGCCGGCTGCGGCGACGACGACGACGCGATGGCGCTGCGGCCGGGCGAGGCACTAACCGAGGACGCGAACCGGCTGGTCCGGCAGCTGATGGAGATCGACTTCAAGGACCGCACCGCACCGGACGGCGCCCCGGTGGCGTGCAGCGTGCGCTCGTTCGGCGCGGCCCCCGAGGGGGCGAGCAATGTCGGGCAGCTCACCACCATCTGGGCTAAGACGGTGTGCGGCGCGCCCGGCCCAGACGGGATGCTCGGCATGTCGATGGTGCCCGTCAAGATCACGTTGGGCGGGCAGCCGGAGTTGTTCATGCCGCAGGACGGCGCGCAGTACGGGGCTGACCTGGAGAAACTCTTCCCCGATCTCGGGGTCGACCTGACCGGGGAATGGTCGGAGTTCCCGGAGATGCGGGCCGAGCTGGAGGCGCGCGCAGCCGGACAGTGAGCAGGAGCACCTCGATCAGATGGTTGCCACCCGGGAATCCCCCTTGTCCGTATTGTGGCGGGGAGTATGGTGTCTGCGGTCACAGGAATGTGCCCGTACGTCGATGGGGTGCGCAACCCCTGGCGCACACTGAGCGTTACCTTGGACATCCGCGGACCGTGTCGCTCCCGCGACGCCCACCGTGACCGACCGCTGCGTAACCTCAGACCGAGCCACCTCAGACCGGCCGCCACCACCCGGCGGCGCCAGCCACCCGGACCACTGCGGAGAAGAAACGTGCCGACAGCTTCCAGGAACCGTCTAGTCATCGTCGAGTCTCCGGCGAAGGCGAAGACGATCTCGGGGTACCTCGGCCCGGGTTACGTCGTCGAGGCGAGCCTCGGGCACATCCGCGATCTGCCTGCCGGCGCCAAGCAGATGCCGGAGAAGTACAAGAAGGAGCCGTGGGCCTACCTCGGCGTCGACGTCGACAACGGCTTCGCCCCGGTATATATCGTCAACCCGGACCGCGCGAAGCACGTCACGCGCCTCAAGGCCCTGATGAAGGACGCCGACGAAGTCCTGCTGGCCACAGATGAGGACCGCGAGGGCGAGGCCATCGCCTGGCACCTGGTGGAGACGCTGAAGCCCAAGGTGCCCGTCAAGCGCATGGTGTTCCACGAGATCACCAAGCCGGCCATCCAGGCCGCCGTGGCCAACCCGCGCGACATCGACCGCGACCTGGTCGACGCGCAGGAGACCCGGCGCATCCTGGACCGGCTCTACGGCTACGACGTGTCCGCGGTGCTGTGGAAGAAGGTCCAGCGCGGCCTGTCCGCCGGCCGGGTGCAGTCGGTCGCGACCCGCATCGTGGTCGAGCGCGAGAAGCAGCGCATGGCGTTCCGCGCCGCCGACTACTGGGACATCACCGCCACCCTCGCCGTCGAGAAGGCGAGCGAGACCGGCCCGCGCACGTTCACCGCGACCCTGATCGCGCTGGACGGCGACCGCATCGCCACCGGCAAGGACTTCGAGCCGACCACCGGAAGGCTGCGCCCCGGTTCGGGCGTCGTGCAGCTCGACGGCGACGGGGCGCGCGGCCTGGCCGCCCGGCTCGACGACCGGCCGTTCACCGTCACCAAGGTCGAGGAGAAGCCGTACCGCCGCAAGCCGTACGCGCCGTTCATCACCTCGACGCTGCAGCAGGAGGCGGCCCGCAAGCTGCGCTTCTCGTCAGCGGCCACGATGCGCACCGCGCAGCGGCTGTACGAGAACGGCTACATCACCTATATGCGTACCGACTCGGTGAACCTCTCCGAGTCCGCGATCGCCGCGGCCCGCACCCAGATCGCCGAGCTGTACGGCTCCGGCGCGGTGCCGCCGCAGCCCCGCCGCTACTCGGGCAAGGTGAAGAACGCCCAGGAGGCGCACGAGGCGATCCGCCCCGCCGGTGACACCTTCCGCACCCCGGGCGCGGTCCGCAACGAGCTGTCCACCGAGGAGTACCGGCTCTACGAGCTGATCTGGCAGCGCACCATCGCCTCGCAGATGTCCGACGCGGTCGGCATGACGGTCAGCGTGCGCATCCGCGCCACGACCGCGCAGAACGAGGAGGCCGACTTCGCGGCCAGCGGCCGGACCATCACCGACCCCGGCTTCCTGCGGGCGTACGTGGAGTCGTCCGACGACGAGTCCGCCGAGGCCGACGACGCCGAGCGCAAGCTGCCGGTGCTGGTCAAGGACCAGAAGCTGACCGAGGAGGGCCTGGAGGCCGTCGGCCACACCACCCAGCCGCCCGCCCGCTACACCGAGGCCTCGCTGGTCAAGGCGCTCGAAGAGCTGGGCATCGGCCGCCCGTCCACGTACTCGTCGATCATGCAGACGATCCAGGACCGCGGTTACGTGATCAAACGGGGCCAGGCGCTGATCCCGACGTTCGTCGCGTTCGCCGTGATCGGGCTCCTGGAGCAGCACTACCCGCGGCTGGTCGACTACGGCTTCACCGCCGCGATGGAGGACCAGCTCGACCAGATCGCCGGCGGCGACGCCACCGCGCTGGAGTTCCTGACCTCCTTCTACTTCGGCTCGCCGAGCGCCGAGGTGGGCAGCGTCGCGCAGGCCGGCGGCCTGAAGAAGCTGGTCACCGAGCACCTGGGCGAGATCGACGCGCGCAGCATCAACTCGATCAAGCTGTTCACCGACGACCAGGGCCGCGACGTGGTGGTCCGGGTCGGCAAGTTCGGCCCGTACCTGCAGCGCGGCGCGCAGGCAGGCAACGGCAAAGGCCCCGCCGCCGACGACGCGGATCCCGACGCCGAGACCGCGTCCGAGGGCGACCGCGTCTCGATCCCGGACGGCGTCGCGCCCGACGAGCTGACCCCGGAGAAGGTCGACGAGCTGTTCCTCGGCGGCGGCGGCGAGCGCAAGCTCGGCGAGCACCCGCAGACCGGCGAGCCGGTGGTGCTCAAGTCCGGCCGGTACGGCCCGTACGTGTCCAGCGGCGAGACCAACTCGTCCCTGCTCAAGACGCAGGCGCCGGACCAGTTGACGCTGGCCGACGCGCTGCGGCTGCTGTCGCTGCCCCGGCTGGTCGGCAAGGACGCCGAGGGCCAGGACATCTTCGCCAAGAACGGGCGGTACGGCCCGTACATCGAGCGCGAGGGCGACTCCCGGTCCCTGGAGAACGAGGAGCAGCTCTTCACGGTCACCCTGGAGCAGGCGCTGGCGCTGCTGGCCGCCCCGAAGCAGCGGGGCCGCCGTGCGGCGCAGCCCCCGCTGCGCGAGATGGGCGTCGACCCGCTCACCGACAAGCCGCTCGTCATCAAGGACGGCCGGTTCGGGCCGTACGTGACCGACGGGGAGTCCAACGCGTCGCTGCGGCGCGGGCAGACCCCGGAGAGCCTGACCATCGAGCAGGCCAGCGAGATGCTGTCGGAGAAGCGGGCCAAGGGTCCGGCTCCGAAGAAAACTCCGGCGAAGAAGGCGCCCGCGAAGAAGGCGACCGCGGCCAAGGCGACGACGGCCACAAAGGCTGGAGCTGCGAAGAAGGCCACCACGGCCAAGGCCGCGACCGCGAAGAAGGCCGCCACGGGGGCCGCCAAGAGCGTGCCAAAGAAGGCTGCCGCGAAGAAGACAGCAAGCTGACCGCTTACCGACCCTGCCCAGGGTCGTTGACCCTGGGTAGGGTGTCGATGCGAGCGTGGCGACCGGTTCGGTTCCCGGAACGTACGCCGCGGTGAGGAGCGGATCAGTGTCCACACCAGCTGTCAGTGCCGGGCCGTTGCGCCGGGTGCCGGTACAGGGGCGCAGTGTCGCGCGGGTGCAGCGCATGCTCGACGCGTGCGCTGAGTTGATTGACGAAGTCGGCTACGACGGGCTCAGCACGACGCTGCTCGCCGAGCGGGCCGGCGTCGCGATCGGGTCGGTCTACCAGTTCTTCCCGGACAAGCGGGCCATCGTGCAGGCGCTGACCCTGCGCAACGTCGAGGCATACCTGGAGCGGCTGGCCGAGCGGATCCCCGCCGGCGAGCTCGCGCACTGGTGGGACGGCGTCGACGGGGCCATCGAGGAGTACATCGAGCTGCACCGGAGCGTTCCCGGCTTCCGTACGCTGCACTTCGGCGACGTGGTGGACGTGCATCTGATCGACGCGGAGCGCGACAACAACGCGGTCATCGCCGATCACCTCGCGGACCTGCTCATCCGCTTCCACAACGCGCCGGACTCGCGGGAGCTGCGCTTCGCGCTGACCGTCTCGGTCGAGGCCGCCGACGCGCTGATCAAGCTCGCGTTCCGCCGTCACCCGGACGGCGACGCCGCCGTGCTGGCAGAATCGAAGCGGCTGGTACGGGGCTACCTGCAAACCTTCGCTCTTACATAGGGCCTCGGCTCTGCGGCCTCAATCGGCGTCGTCCTCCGCCTTCGCTCCGGACGACGCCGAGCGGTCGGCAACCGCCGATGCCGCTATCACTTCCTCGTTTTTGTGGCAAGTCTTCAGGGTCGAACCAGGGTCGGCCCTCGCCGGGGCAGGACTAGAGTGAAGCCGCAGGACGCCCGGGCGCTATTGCCATGGCCAAGGCACAGCGAGCACGCTGAGGCCGGGACGGGCAGTGACGCGGGGAGGGTACGGCCATCAGCACGCCATCGCAGGGAGCGGACGCCGCGCCGTTCCTGGCCGCCCAGGCGGACCTGACCGGCGGCGCGGAACTGCGCGCGATCCTGCGCATCCGGCCGTTCCGACGCCTGTGGCTGGTGCTGAGCGTCGCCTCGCTCGGCGACTGGCTGGGCCTGCTGGCCACGGCCACGTTCGCCTCGGCGCAGGTGTCCGGCAACGCCGCGAAGGGCCTGGCCTTCGGCTCGGTCATCGCGGTGCGCCTGCTGCCCGCGCTGGTGCTCGGCCCGCTGGCCGGCGTGATGGCCGACCGGTGGGACCGGCGCTACACGATGGTCATCTGTGACCTGCTGCGATTCGTGTTGTTCGCCACGATCCCGACCGTCGCGCTCTACTCCACCGACGCCAAGATCACGGTTGGCTGGGCGGCAGCCGCGACGTTCCTCATCGAGGCGATCACGCTGATCTGGATCCCGGCCAAGGACGCCGCGGTCCCGAACCTGATCCCGCGCGCCCGTCTCGAAGCCGCCAACCAGCTCACCCTCATCACGACGTACGGCGTCACGCCGGTGCTCGCCGCCGCGGTGCTGGCCGGGCTGAACCAGTTCTACCAGTGGTTGGAGCGCTCGGGCGCGGTCGTCGCGGCCTGGGCCGCCCCGTCCAGCCTCGCTCTGTACTTCCTCGCCTTCTCCCGCCTGGCCAGTGCTCTGGTCGTCTTCTACGGCATCCGCGAGATCTCCGGTCACAACGGCGGCGTGCGCCAGGAGACCAGCATGGTGCGCCAGTTCATGGACGGGTGGCGTTTCATCGGCAAGACCCCCATGGTGCGCGGCCTGGTGCTCGGCATCCTCGGCGCGTTCGCGGCCGGAGGCGTGGTCATCGGCACCGGCCAGTTCTTCGCGCTGTCCCTCGGCGGCGGCGACGCCACCTTCGCCATCCTGTTCGCGGCCATCTTCATCGGCCTGGGGCTGGGCATCGCCCTGGGCCCGCGCCTGATCGGCGGCCTGTCCCGGCGGCGCTGGTTCTGCCTGAGCATCATGCTGGCGGGCGCGTCCGTCGCGCTGCTCGCCCTGGTCCCGCACCTGTCGCTGGCCGTCGTCGGCGCGCTGCTGGTCGGCTCCGGCGCGGGCATGGCCTTCCTGTCCGGCACCACGCTGCTCGGCGGCGAGGTCGACGACGAGGTGCGCGGCCGCGTCTTCGCCGTGGTGCAGACCGGCACCCGGGTGGTGCTGATGCTGGCCATCTCGCTGTCCGGCGTGCTGGTCGGCCTGGGCGGGTCGCACGACGTGGGCGGCACCGGCGTCCCGATCTCCTCGACCCGGGTGCTGCTGGCCATCGCCGGGGTGCTGGGCATCCTGGCCGGGTTCTGGGCGCTGCGCCAGATGGACGACAAGCCCGGCGTGCCGCTGCTGGCCGACCTGGTCAGCTCGATGCGCGGCCGCCCGCTCGGCGTCGCCGAGCCGTCGGCGAAGGCCGGCGTGTTCATCGTCTTCGAGGGCGGCGAGGGCGCGGGCAAGTCGACCCAGATCGCCCAGCTGGCCCAACACCTGCTGGCCGACGGCCGGTCCGTCGTGGTGACCCGCGAGCCCGGGGCGACCGAGATCGGCGCGCGCATCCGCAAGATGGTCCTCGACACCCACACCAGCGGGTCCGGGCCGGTCGGCGCGAGCGCGCTGGCCCCGCGGGCCGAGGCGCTGCTCTACGCCGCCGACCGGGCCCACCACGTGACGGCCGTGGTGCGCCCCGCGCTGCGTCGCGGCGAGATCGTCATCTCCGACCGGTACGTGGACAGCTCGCTGGCATACCAGGGGGCCGGGCGCACCCTGCCGGTCGACGAGATCTCCTGGCTGTCTGCCTGGGCCACCGGTGGCCTCAAGCCCGACCTGGTGGTGCTGCTCGACATCGACCCGCAGACCGGGCTGGCCCGGGTCGGCCGGCGCGGCGAGGCCGACCGCCTGGAGCAGGAGTCGATCGACTTCCATGAGCGGGTCCGGCATGGGTTCCTCGACCTGGCCGCCGCCGATCCGGCCCGCTACCTGGTGCTCGACGGCACCCGGGACGAGCAGGAGCTGGCCGCGGAGATCGCGATCCGGGTCGCGAAGCTGCTGCCGCCGCTGCCCGCCTCCGTCGACGGGGCCGGGGGCGGCACCGCCGGCCGGGTTCCCTCGCCCGGTGAGCCGCCCGTCGCGGACGGGACGCCCGCCGAGTTACGGACCACTCGGGCCTGAGCCGAGGGCGGCGGATGGACCGTGTCAGCGGGTCCCCGTAAGGTCGGTGGAGTGGCGGGAGCAGGCATGAGCGGGCGCGGCGGCACGTGGCCGCACCCCGCCCACACTGTCGCCACGGAGTGCGAGAAGCGGTCCGACCACATGGTCGTGGCCAGGGTGAACGGGCAGGTGGCAGCGTGACGGACGTCTTCGACCAGCTCGTCGGCCAGCCCGAGGCTGTCGCGACGCTGCGCGCCGCCGCCCGTGCCGGGGGCGCGGTGCTGCGTGGCGAGGCCGTCGGCGCGGGCGCGATGACCCACGCCTGGCTGTTCACCGGCCCGCCCGGTTCCGGCCGCTCGGTCGCCGCCCGCTCCTTCGCCGCCGCGCTCCAGTGCACCGACCAGGCAGCCGGACCCGGCTGCGGCCACTGCGCCGGATGCCACACCACGCTCGGCGGCACCCACCCGGACGTGCGCTTCGTGGTGCCCGACGGGCTGAGCATCCCGGTCGCGCTGATGCGTGAACTGGTGCTGCGCTCGGCGACCACCCCGGCCAACGGCCGCTGGCAGGTGCTGCTCATCGAGGACGCCGACCGGCTCACCGAGGCCGCCGGCAACGCGCTGCTCAAAGCCGTCGAGGAGCCGCCGGACCGGACGATCTTCCTGCTCTGCGCGCCCTCGGACCACCCCGACGACATCTCCGTCACCATCCGGTCGCGCTGCCGGGTCGTGCCGCTGCGCCAGCCGGCCGCCGAAGCCGTGAGCACGCTGCTGGTGGAGCGGGACGGCGTCGACCCCCGCACCGCCGCCTGGGTCGCCGCGGCCGCGCAGGGCCACGTCGGGCGGGCACGCCGGCTGGCCGCGGACAGCCAGGCCCGCGACCGGCGGGCCGCGGTGCTGGCCGTGCCGCGCCAGCTGACCGGTGTGGGCGCCTGCTTCGACGCCGCGAGTTCACTGATCGAGGCCGCCGAGGCGGAGGCCGCCGCCGCGGTCGCCGAGACGGACGCCGCCGAGCGGGCCGCGCTGGAGATGGCGCTCGGCGCGGGCGGCACCGGCAAGGGCGCTGCGGGCGCGGCACGCGGCATCGCCGGGCAGCTGAAGGACCTGGAGAAGCGGCAGAAGTCGCGGGCGACCCGGGCCCAGCGCGACGCCCTCGACCGCGCCCTGCTGGACCTGGCCGGCTTCTACCGCGACGTGCTCAACGCCCGCTGGGGCGGCCCGGTCTCACCCGTGCACGCGGACACCGCGGCGCTCGCCGAGGCCGCCGCCCAGCGCTGGACCGCCGAGAGCACCCTGCGCCGCCTCGAATCGGTGCTCGCCTGCCGCACCGCCATCGACGCCAACGTCAAACCCCGCATCGCCGTCGAAGCCATGATGCTCGAACTCTGGCGCGGCTGACCCCCCACCGCCCGTCCCGTGCCGCAACTCTTGACGAGTCGCGGCTTCAGGCTGCGCCGGAGAGCCCGACTTTTTAAGAGTTGCGGCAGGTGGGGGGACGAGTGGGGTGGGTTGTCCACAGGCGTTGTCCACAGGGGTGTCGGGGGTGGGGGATTTACCGGTAGCGTTCTGGCGGAATCGATGCCGTCCATTGAGGAGCCGCCGCATGCCCCGGGAGATCGACGACGCCTGGATCGAGGAGGCGATCGCGTCATACCGGCGGATCGAGGAGCGGCAGGCAAGCCTCGCCCGCGCCCTGGCCGAGCTGGAGGTCACCGTGCACGACCCCGACGACTTGGTCGAGGTCGTCGTGGGCGGGGACGGCGCGGTGCGCAAGGTGGTGGTGACCGGTTCGCTCGACGGGCTGACCGGCCCGCAGCTGTCGCGGGCCATCCAGCAGGCGATCTCAGCCGCTCACGACGCGGCGGCGTGGGCCCGGCGCAAGGTGTACGAGGAGACGTTCGGCGACTTCACGGCGCTCGGAGGTGCCCGGTGACGAACGAGCTGGCAGATCGGATCGGCGGGCTCGCCGCCGAGGTGGCCGGGCTCGTCCCGGTGCTGGACCGCACGGTGCCCGCACCGCCGTCGGTCGACGCGCCGGGCCGCCTGTCGCGCCTGGCCGGCCGGGTCGACGACTGGCAGCGTGCGGCGTGGTCCGGGCACGTGGACACGGCCCGGCGCCTCGACCGGGAGCTCACCGAGTTGGCGCACGGTGTGCGTGCCGCCGGCAGCACCTACCGGATGACCGAGCAGGAACAGGGCGGGCTGGTGTGATGGACGCACTGCGGCACCTGCAATCGAGCACGGCCGGCCTGCTGGCCCAGGTCGACGAGAGCCTCGCCCGCTGGGGTGCGCCCGAGCAGCACCCGGTGTGGCCGCTGCTGCGGCGCACGGGCGCGCTGCCCGGTGACGCCCTGGCAGGGTTGGCGGGCTGGTCGCCGGAGCCGTGGCGGCAGCATGCGACGGCGCTGCGGGGTCATGCCGAAGCGGTCGAGGCCGTCGGTGACGACCTCGACCGGCTGCCGTCCTGGGAGGGCCGGGCCGGTGACGCGTTCGCGGCGGCCCGGCAGCGGATCGGCGGGGACACCGTCTCGTGGGCCGCCAGGCTGCGGGCCGACGCAGCGTTTCACGAGGAACTGGCCGACGTGTTGACGGCGGGCCGGGCGTCGGTCGCCCGGGAGCTGGCCCGGGTCGCCGGTAGCGCGGAAGCGGTCGCGCTCGTCACGGACGTCGACCTGTCGGCCGCAGGTGGGGAGAGCGCCTTCGGGCCGGTGCCCACCGTCCGGGCCCAGGCGGCCGCGACGATCGCGGCGGCCCTGCTGGCCGGTGTCGACACGCTGCTGACGGAGCTGGACGAGCTGTCGGCGCGCGGCCCTCTGGTCGTGGAGACGAGAGTGGTGGCGGCGGACATCCCGTCCACCGCCACCACGTTGCGCGTCGAGCTGTAGATACGGCGTCAGCCCAGCAGATCCTCCGGTCCGCCCGAGGTGCGGCGGCGGGTCAGCAGGAGCAGGAACCGGCCCGCCACGAACAGCAGGGTGCCGGTGCCCGCGATCAGGGCGATGCTCGTGCCCGTACGCGGCAGGCTGCAGCCGGGACCGCCGCAGCCGTCGTCGTCGTCATCGGTGCCGGAAGCCGGCGAAGGAGTCGCGCCGCCACCGCCGTTGCCGGGGCCGCTCGTGCTCGGCGAGGCCGACGGCCGTGCCGAGGGCCCGGTGGTCGGCGCGGTCCGGGCGGGGGCGGTCGCGGACGCGTTCAGCAGGCCGACACCCAGGTCGAGCACGGTGGCGGGCTTGCTGTTCGGGCGGCTCAGCGCCAGCACCTGGATGCGGATGCTCGCGGCCTGCGCGGTCGCGCCGCGGTCGGTGACGCGCTTCTCCAGCTCGCCGATGGAGATCTTCACGACGGCGAGTTCGCACAGCCCGGCGAGGTTGCCGCCGCTGCCGCTCAGGAGGCCGCCCAGGTCGGGCAGGCCGCCCAGCTCCGGCAGCGCGGGCAGCCCGGTGCCGCCGCCGCCCGAGCCGCCGAGGCCCTTGAGAGTCTGCGTCAGGCTGCCCAGCGGGAGCCCGTCGAGCAGGCCGCCGAGCGGATTCGCGTCGAGCAGGGGCAGGCCCTCGGCCTTGGCTCGCCGCTGCACGCTGCCCAGGTCCAGCGCGCCGAGCAGCCCGCCCGCGGATGGAGCCGGGACCGCGAACGCGATCTCCCGGTGTACGCCGGAGAGGGTCTTGGTGCCGATGCCGGGGCCCGTGACCTTCAGGATCGGGGCGTCGTAGTCGACCACCGAGGTGGCTGCGCGGCCGGTGGCCAGCACGGTGAGCTTCGGCGGCTCCAGCACCTCGACGTCGATCGCGCCGCCGAGCAGCTCCAGGTCGGTCAGACCGATCTCGGCCTGCGCGCCCGACGCGATGGTGCGCTCGTCCATCTTCACCGTCGCGGTGCGCGCCTCACCGGAGGCGTTGTGCGTCGCCTTCACCAGGGCGCCCCGGGAGCCGGGCAGGACCGCGGCGTCGACCAGGGCGGCGTCGGCCTCGCCCGCGGGACCGTCGGTCTTGCCGCAGGCCATGCCCTCGGCCCAGCGCGCGTGCGCGGTGAGGTCGCCGGTGCCGGCCTTGACCAGCCCGAGGTCCACCGACAGCGCTCGGTTCTTCACACCGGTCGCGTTCGTCGGCGGGGCCTGCTGGTAAACCCGCCCGTCCAGCGGCCCGGTGGGCAGCTGCAGGCCGAGCAGCTTCGCGTCGGCGTAGCGGGCCGCGGCGGAGCTGGTGACCCGGCTGCTGGCGGACATGCCGGCGTTGGCGGAGGCGATCGTCAGATCGGCCACCGCGGGCAGCTTGAGCCCGAGCGGGCCGAGGTTCAGCACGCCCACCTTCAACAGGTCGGCACCGGCGCGCGCGGCGTATCCGGCGGGCCGGTCGCACACCCCCGCGGCGGCGGGCGTGGACAGGATCGTCAGCGAGCTGAGCGAGACAAGGGCGACCGTGCTGGCTGCGGCGAGATGGCGGCGCATGCTTCCTCCGGGGCGGACGGGTACGCGGGGGTGCGCACCTACGTCGTGGCCCAACGAAGGCTTATGGGCAGGGTTACGGGGGAATCTGAAGACCTATCCACATGAGCTAACGACGAATCAACCGAAAAGGTACGCAACTAGAACTGTTTCTCCAGCGGTCTTCCGCCGATCCCGGAGCGTCGCGGATCTCCGCAGATGCCCGGAACCGGGCTATCGTGTGCCGATGGGCATGCTCTGCGCGGTCACCTTCAACCGGTACGGGAAGCTGTACTACCTCGACCCCGGTGAGTTCCGGCCGCGGGTCGGCGACAAGGTGCTGGTCGCCACCGACGACGGCCCCGAAGTCGCCGACTGCGTCTGGGCGGCCGAGTGGAGCGAGGAGGACACCACGGGCTTCCCAAAGGTCATCGGCATCGCCGGGCCCGACGACGTGACCCGGGACGAGCTGATCCGCCAGCGCAAGGCCGAGGCCCGCGTCGCCGCGAACCGGCTCATCCGCGAGCACCAGCTGCCCATGAAGGTCATCGCCGTGGACCACGTGCCCGGCGGCCCGGCCGACGGCGACGACCCCGGCCCCGGCCCGCGCACGACCGTGTACTTCACCGCCCCGCACCGGGTCGACTTCCGCTCGCTGGTCCGCGACCTCGGCGCGACCCTGCGCTGCCGGGTCGAGCTGCGCCAGCTGTCGGCCCGCGACTCGGCGAAGGTGCAGGGCGGCATCGGCTCGTGCGGCCGCGACCTGTGCTGCTCGACGTTCCTCACCGAGTTCGAGCCGGTCAGCATCCGCATGGCCAAGGAGCAGGACCTGCCGCTCAACCCGATGCGCATCTCGGGGGCGTGCGGGCGACTCATGTGTTGTCTTAAATATGAACACCCCATGTACCAGGACTTCCACGGCAACGCCCCGGCGATCGGCGAGCAGGTGAGCACGCCCGAGGGTGAGGGGCGCGTGGTCGGGCACTCGGTGCCGCGCGACGCGGTCGTCATCCGCCTGGCAGCGGACGGCTCCCGCACCGTCTGCCCGAAGGCGTCGGTGTGCGGGAGCCGCAAGGCGTACGAGGACCGCTACGCCGTCTGAGCCCGGTGCTCGGAGATCGCTCGAGAGACCGGCTCCGGTCTGCTCTCGCGAATGCTGATGAACGTGCAAGCCGAGATGCTGGGGGCATGATGACCGGTGGGGAGATCTTCCGCGAGGCGTGGATCGCCGGAGTTCGCAAGCACTTCCCCGGTGAGCCCAAGCCGTCCTACGTCACGCCGTGGGACGACACCCCGGCCTGGGAGCAGGCCAGTGCCGGCGCCGTCTACGAGCAGGTGGCGCTACTGATCCGCCAGGGCGGCACCGATAAGCTCTCACGCGAGCAGAAGGGCCGTTTCGTGGCCCTGTGCTGGATCGCCCAGATCTACCGGCGCATCCCGGACCCCAAGCCCGCATACGTCGCCGACTGGGAGCTGCTGCCCGAGTGGCAGCAGGAGACGGACGCCGACATCTTCGAGCACGTCGCCTCTTCCATGGCCTGAAGGCCGCGCGACACGGCTCCCGCACCGTCTGCCCGAAGGCGTCGGTGTGCGGGAGCCGTGGGGCGGGCGTCAGGGCGTGACGCCCAGGATGATCGCGATGGTGCCGATCGTGGCCATGAGCAGGCAGGTGCCGGGGTGCATGCCGATGGAGATCCGGATGTCGTGCTTGCGCCAGACGAGCCAGACCGCCGGGAACAGGAAGATGATCTTCGACAGGACCGTCCACGGCGCCCAGAAGTGGTAGACCGAGAACAGCACCGTGTTGAGCACGGGCGCACCCCAGCGCAGGTGGGCGATGCGGGGCAGCAGGAAGCCGCGGAAGTAGTACTCCTCGATCAGCGGCAGCGTGAAGCCGGTCAGCGGCAGGCAGACAAGCATTGTGACGACCAGCTGCGAGTGGGAGTACCCGTCGATGTAGGTGGTGGCGCTACCGCCCGCGCCTTCGAACGGGATCCAGGTGAAGAAGTTGTCGAAGACGAAGTTGTCCAGCGGGACGAGCGAGAGCGACACCACCGTCATCCACACGATGAGGCCGGCGATGAGAGCGATGATCTTTCCGCGCGAGATGGGTTTGTCCCGGTAATGCGCCACGGAGCGCAGTGTGTAGCGGCCGGTGCGTTTGCGGCCCAGCCACAGTAGGCCGAACATCAGCGGTCCCAGCACGATCACCAGGGCGATCGCCCAGGCAAGGAAGACCGGGTAGTTGATCGTCTTGACGAACGGCTCGGCGAGGAACAGGTAGGCGGCGACGACCAGGGCGCCTGGCACCAGGTGCAGCGCGGTGGACAGCGCGAGCGAGTGGCGGTCGGCCAGCAGCAGCTCGACCAGGCGGTTCGAACGGGTGGCCGTCGGAGCGGCGGGGCGGGTCAGCGTGTTCTCCATGCCGCAAAGGTTCGCGCCGCCTCCTGCCACGGCCCTGTTGCGGCGCTGACACGGCGTGCGAGGGCCTGACAGCCGAACGGCTCCCGCACCGTCTGCCCGAAGGCGTCGGTGCGGGAGCCGTGAGCGAGGACCGTTACGCCGCGTTGCTCGGGTCCTCGGCGTCCGAGGGCAGCACGGCGGGCGGGGCGGCGTGCTGCTTGGCCGGGCCGAGGGTGATGACCTCGTCGACCAGGCGCGGCTTGAGCGCTGTGGCAGGGCGGAACCAGGAGCCCGTCGGCTGCGGCTTCCACTTCTTCGAGATCTTGTCGATGCCGACCACGTAGATGCTCAGCGAGCCGTCGGGGGCGAAGCGCATACGCAGGAAGCTCTTGAAGTCCTCGATGCCCTGGCCCGCGTAAAGCTCGTTGACGTTGACCTTGAACGAGGCCGCGATCAGCAGGTACAGCGACACCAGCAGCGCCGCCGCGACCCCGGCCGGGGTCAGGTAGATCAGCACCGCGAGGGCCGCCTCCACCGCGGGCTTGTAGCCGTCGAACGGCAGCAGCCGCCACAGGAACAGGCCCAGCACGCCCAGCGCGATGTGCGCGCAGCCGTGCAAGGCGCCCAGCACCACCGGGGTTATCTTCGCCGCGGCCTCGGTCAGGCCGACCGAGAAGAACACGCACGAGAACATCACCAGCGCCGTCATCATGAAGATCGGCACGGTGAGGATGCGGCCCGCCGCGTTGTTCAGCGCCAGCATCAGCATCGTGTGCATGATGCCGAGCATCGTGGCGAAGCCCGGGTTGCGCCACGGCAGCCGGGCGAACACCCCACTGCCCAGCCAGCGCGAACGCAACTTCGTCGGGTACGTCTTCTGCAGCGCGTACGGCATGCCGGTGCTCTGCCGGCGCACCTGCGAGTGCTTGGGCGGCACGGTGATCTGCTCGGGCAGGTGGTTGGTGGCCGCCATGTACGCCCCGCCGCCGCCGCAGGTGATGAGCTGGCGGCCGTTGTCGGTCTGCGCGTACCGCGCGTAGTGGTGCAGGTCGCCGGAGACCATCAGGGCCACGTCCGCGCCCGTCGGGTCGATCACGGTGCGCAGGAAGTAATCGATGGTGTCGTAGTAGAGCGGGTGCTCCTCGGACTGCACCCAGGCCGGCTGCGGAGTGACCAGGATGATCCGGTCGCCTTCCTCGATGTTGGCGGCGACGCCGCGGAAGTACTCCAGCTGCGGGTCGTCCATGTAGGCCGCGCCCTGGGCGTCCAGCGCCAGCAGCCACCAGCGGTGCGGCAGCTGCAGCGCGAAGTACGAGCGGGTCTGCTTGGTGCGCCAGCCGCCGATGCGGGAACCCTCTCGCCGGGCGAACAGGCGCAGGAACGCGGTGAGGCCGTCGTACCAGTCGTGGTTGCCCGGCAGGGCGAACAGCGTCGGCCCGTTCTCAGCGGGCACCTGCGGCAGCGCCGCGCGGAACGGTCCTTCGAACCGGTCCTCGTACGCCTTGCCGCTGGCCGTCGGGTACACCGAGTCGCCGCCGAGCACCAGCACCCGGCCGCGGGGCAGCCGCTCGCCGCTCGCCTCGATCTCGTCCTGCGCCATCAGGTAGGCGACCGAGTAGGTGGCGTTGAACCCGTCGCCGAGGTCGGCGACGTAGTCCATCCACAACTCTTCGTCGTTCACGTGCTCGTCGTGGACCTTGGTGGGGAAGGCGTTCTGCAGCTCGCGCTTGTCCAGATAGGCGCCGAACTGTGCGGCGAACGCGACGCGTACGCCCGTGGCGGCGAGCTGTAGCGGGCTCAGCCAGGCCACCGGAGGTTGGGGGGTGAACCCGAGCTCGGCCGGTTCGAGTTTGCTCGGACGGTGCGTCCGGCCCGACACCGGCGTCGGGTCTGAGGGACTGCGCGGAGGGATCACGGTCACAGCAGCGCAGCCTAGTCCGCAGTGGAACGGGTCGCAGCGGCCCGATCGGGCAATCCGCACCGGCTGCCGCCAACCGGACACCCGCCGTGGTCTTCGAGTGGGCGACCAGCGAGAGTTAGGTTAACCTAACTCCATGATGATCGTTGAGGGGAACGCCCCGACCACGCGCGCGCCGCGCTACCTCAAGCAGGTGCTGAGCCACTTCAGCCACAAGATCGAGGTGGAGCTGGCGGAGGACCACGGCAGCGCCCGCTTCGAGGCCGGCCGGGCCGAGCTGACCGCCACCGCCGACGCCCTCGTGGTCCGCATCGAGGCTGAGGACGCCGAGCGGGCCGCCACCGTGCAGCGGGTGATCGTGAGCCACGCCGAGCGCTTCGGCGAGAAGGACGGGCTCAAGTTCGGCCAGTTCACGCCCGTCGCCGCGTGAAGATGTGACCCGCCGCCTACCCGTTGGCCGTAGGCCCGACTGATCGCGTATAGTGATGCGACGTTGCCGCCTTAGCTCAGTCGGTAGAGCGTGTTACTCGTAATAACAAGGTCGACGGTTCGATTCCGTCAGGCGGCTCGGTGACGAAAGCCCCAGGTCAGATGTGCTGACCTGGGGCTTTCTGCTGTCGACGACCACCAGATCGGGCCATGAAGAAGGCGTCTCGGGCAGGTTGGGGCCTCAGCCTTGCCGTCTTCAGCGGCTGGGTGACGGGGAGGCGGCGGCAGCCGGGATGCCGTACAGCGCCTGCATGATGGCCATGGCCATCTGGTTGGCCGGCTGCTTGCCGTCCGCCCCCGCGAACAGCGAGGTCAGGACGATGACGGTGTCCTTGCGTACGGGGTCGTGCGCCATGAAGGAGTTGTAGCCGGGGATCTGGCCGTCGTGGCCGTACAGCGGACCGAACCGGACGATCGCCAGCCCGTAGCCGACCTCGATCGGGCCCGGCGCGCCGATGGGCAGGATGCTGGCCATCCGCGTCTGCTGCGTCTTCGCGTCGAGCAGGCCGCCGCCGACCATGGCGGTGACGTACTTGGTCAGGTCGGCGGCGGTGGAGATCGCGCCACCGGCCGCCCACGCCCACGACGGGTTGCTGACCGTGACGTCCTTCGGCAGCAGGGTGCCGTTCGCGGCGGCGGCCTGCTCGGCGGCGGGCAGCGCGGGGTCGGTGAGCGTGCTGACGTTCGTGCCGAACATGTAGCCCTGAGGATGCGGAGCCGGCAGGCCGGAGTCCGTGTCGGGGGGCAACGACGTCTGGCTGAGGCTCAGCGGGCCGAAGATGCGCTGCTGGAACTCCTCCTGCAAAGTGCGGCCGGTGAGCTGCTCGATGATGAGCCCGGCCAGGATCAGGTTGGTGTTCGAGTAGTGGAACGCGGTGCCGGGGGCGAAGTACGGCGGCTTGGCGAACGCGATGGCGAGCAGTTGCTCCGGCTTCCACACCCGGGTCGGGTCATTGTCGAGCTGGGCGTTGAACTGCTCGTCCTCGGAGTAGTTGTAGAGCCCGCTGCGCATGTCCAGCAGCTGGGTGATCGTGATGTTGTCGCCGTTGGGGACCTCGGGCCGGTACTTCGACACCGGGTCGTCGAGGGAGATCTTCCCCTCCTGGACCAGTTGCAGGAGCACCGTGCCGGTCATGGTCTTGGTGTTCGAGCCGATCCGGAAGTGGTCGTCCACGGTCACGGGGCCGCCGCCCTCGACGGTGCGGGTGCCGTACGCCTTGGTCCAGTCGCCCTTCGCGGGAGACGTGATCATGACGACCGCGCCGGGGACGCGCATGTCTTCCATGATGGCCTGCAGCCGGGCGTCGAGCGCCGTTGCGTAAGCGGGGGCGGCCGGGGCGGGTGACCGCCAGGTCGCGGGTCGCTCGACGACGTTGCCGCAGCCCGCGACGGCCGCAGCCGTGACCAGCGAAAGGCCCATCCCGATGACGCCTGACCGTCGCATCCCAGGTACCCCCGCGCCTGTCTGTTTCACGCCGAATGCCCCTTACCTACCCATCGAGTACACCAGATGACAGTTCGGTAGGTGAGCTTTCCTCGGGATGGCGGCCCTGGGCGATGGGAAGGGCACCTTCTACATCGCAAAGCGATAAGAAGGTGCCCTTCCTTTGGTCCTCAGCGGCAGTGCCACTGGACGGGGACACTGGTCTCGCCTTCGAAGGAGTCGCCGGCGATCCTGCCGTCGTCGGCGACGGAGCTTGCTCTCGTCCTGCCCCCGGCGACGATCGGCGGCAGGGCGAGCGCGACACCGTCGACGAGCACCTCGCCCCTCGGGATCCCGGTGACGACCCAGCCGGAGGCGTTCACACCGGTGCCGAGGTCGCGGGTGAGCTCCTTCGCCTCTCCGGTGCGCAGGTTCCACAGCATCACCGTGGGGCCCTTCTGCCCCTCGCGCCAGGATCCCCCGGTCGCCCAGTCACCGCGCGCGGCGGTCGCGTTGGTGGTCGTTCCGGCAGGGCCGGTGAGCTTCCGGCCGTTGCCCTTCTGGTCCCACACGTACGCGTCGTGGCTGCTCCCGTTCTCGCCGACGCCGCCGATGATCCGGCCGTCGTCGGTGATGCCGCGCACGCCGGTGTGCTTGGGCAGGGGGAGGATCACCGGGCTGCTCGTGCCGGCCCGCCACATCGCGATGACCGTGCGGGAGTCGTCGTCATGGGCGTTCTGTGGCTTCGCGTTGATCACCATGTCGCCTGCCGCGTTGATGTACGGGTGTGGGAAAAGCCAGGTCTTGCCTACCGGCGCGCGCAACATGGTGACCTTGCCGTTCTGGTACCGGTAGGCGCGCGAGGCGCTGCCGCCGGACATGCCGACGACCACCCCGTGCTCGTTGATCGCGTCGATGCTCGCCGACGTCGGGTCGATCTGCAGGACCTTCGGCTTGCCGTCGGTCCACAGGATCGGGATGAAGTTCTGGCCGACGACCGCGTGACCGCCGATGTAGCGCCCGGTCGGGTCCGCGGTGCTGACCTCGACTCCGCGGAAGTTCGGCAGGGACTTCCAGGCCTGGTACTCCGGCGGCAGGGCCAGCGCGGTAACCGTGCACACCGGCGGGCCGGCCGGGCCGGGTGAGGGCACCCCGCTCGCGGACGCCGACGCCGGCACGCTGGTCGCCGGTCCGGGCTGCCCGGTCGGGTCCAGGGCCAGCGGGACGGCGCCGAGCACGGTCAGCGCGACCGCGAGCGTGCCGCCGATCCCGGCCAGCCTGCGGTGGCGCGTCCTGCGCCGGCCCGCGTGGAGCATCCGGGCCACGTCGACCCCGGTCGGTGGCACGTCCGTCGCGCTCAGCAGCGCCCGGAACTCGTCTTCCTCGTACATGGTCAGCGACCTCCTCGACCGCGGGCTTCGGCCGGCTCGGGCGCGGCCATGATGGTGCGCAGCGTGGCCAGCCCGCGCGAGGACTGGCTCTTCACGTTGCCGGTGGAACAGCCCAGCGCCTGGGCCGTCGCCTCGACCGACAGGTCGCTGAAGTAGCGGAGCACGAGGATGGCGCGCTGGCCCCGGGGCAGCTGCTGCAGTGCGGCGATGACCGAACTGCGCTCCTCGTAGCCGTCGTCGGGGGTGTACGGCCGCTCCGGCACGGTGTCCCGCAGGAACACCCGGGACCAGCGGGATCGCTTCAGGTCGAGGAAGCGCCGCGTCATGATCCGGTACACGTACCCGTCGAGGTTGTCGACCGATCTGGCCTGCCGCCACCTCCCGTACAGCGAGAGCAGCGTCGCCTGGACGACGTCGTCGGCCGTGTTGGTGTCGCCGCACAGGAAGTACGCGGTGCGATGCAGCCGGACCAGGCGCGCCGAGACGTACTCGGCGAAGTCGCCGTCGGATTCTTGCGACATCCGTCTACCTCCTAACTTCTGTCGCCCTCACATCGGCGGCCGCGGACCGAAAGGTTGCATGGCCGACAGGAAAAGCGAGGGCCCCGGATCAGCTGATCCGGGGCCTCGAAGCGCTGGTGTGCGTCACAGGGGCGGGACGAGGTCCCAGAACGCCTCGTGGCGGTGGTAGGTGTGGTCGCAGCGGATGCAGGTGGCGGTCTCCAGCGTCCAGTTCAGCCGGGTCATGCAGACCGGGCAGACCACGCGCCGGGCCAGGCCCGCCAGCTCCGGCGGCAGGTCCGCGGTGTGCCCGCCCGGCCGGTCGTACGCGGGCTGCGCCGGGTCGTGCCGCCGGGCGACGACGAACTGGCTGGGCCCCCACCAGCCCTTGCCCCAGGTCTGCGCGACCACCTCCATGCCGTGCACGAACGGGCGGGCCAACCGGTTCGCGCGCGGGGCGACCTTCTCCCACTGCCGGAAGTTGTTCACGCTCGCGCCCAGCGAGGTGCGCCAGCCGAGGTCGCCGAGCCGCTCGCGGACCGCGCCGAGCCGGAAGTTCCAGAACTGCTCCTCGACGCCCATGGCCACCGGTTCCGGGCTGCGTACCTCGCGCAGCTGCCCGCAGCGCAGCCCGCGGGCCAGGCCCAGCACGTGGTGCTTGATCGGCACGTCGACCAGCCAGCGGCTGCCCACGGTCCGGCTCATCTCGGTCAGGCCGCGGTCGACGTCGGACAGGTGGTGCAGCACCCGGACCACCATGCCCGCGTCGAAGGCGAAGTCCCGGAACGGGATGCGGTAAAGGTCGGCGCGGACCAGGTGCAGCCGGCCGGCGGCGACCTCGGCGGCGTGCCGCTCGCCCGCGTTGCGCAGGTTGGTCGCCGAGTAGTCCATGATCACCGCGTGTGCGGCCCGGGGCAGGTAGTGCCCCGCGTTGCGGCCGAACGCGCCGCCGAAGTCGGCGAACCAGGCGGGCCGGCCCAGCTTGGGCACCAGCCGCCGGAGCACCCGCTGCTCGGCCCACAGCTCGTAGTCCCGGCCCGACCAGTACTCGCGGTAGTCGTAGCCGTTGGCGTCGTAGTCGATGACGTCGATGGGTGTGGTCTGCATGGCGAACGCCCCGTCCCGCTTAGCGAATTGCCCCAATCAGGAGGCTAATCGACAAGCGTTCCGAAAATGCCCGAAAAGGCAGAAACCTTCCTCGGGCTGAATCGTTCACGCCGGAGTCGGGGCCTCGTCCGGCCGGAGCGCGGCGAGTTCGGCGGCGCGGGCGGCCTCCTCGGCCTGTTTGCGGGCCAGGCCCTCGCGGCCGTCGTACCGCAGGAAGGCGGGCAGGGCGGCGGCCAGTGCGCCGGTGCCGGCCACGCAGAGCACCCCGCCCCAGACGACCGCGCCGCTGTAGCCCCACCAGCGGGCGCTGAGCCCGGCGCGGGTCTGCCCCAGCATCGGGCCGGTCAGGTAGGACAGCATCTCGATGCCGGCCAGCCGGCCGCGGAGGTGGTCGGGGATGGTCTGGTTCCAGATCACGCCCCGGAACAGCCCGGAGATCATGTCCGAGGCGCCCGCGACGACCAGGCCGAGCAGCGCCAGCCACAGCGAGCCGGCCAGGCCGAACAGCACGATGCCCAGGCCCCACGCGCCCGCCGCCACCAGGACTGCCAGGCCGTGCCGGTGCACCCGGGCGGTCCAGCCGGAGGTGATCGTGACCAGCAGGGAGCCGGTGGCCAGCGCGGCGTAGAAGAGGCCGAGCACCGACGCGCCGCCGTACTTGTCGGCGACCCACGGGTAGAGGGCGACCGGGAACGCGAAGAACATCGCGTTGATGTCGACCAGGTAGGTGCCGATCAGCTCGGGGCGGCTGCGGGCATACCGGACGCCCTCGACGACGGAGCGCAGCGACGGGCGCTCGGCGGCCTCCGGCGGGGCGACGGCGCGCACCAGCCCGAAGCAGAGCAGCGAGATCCCGAAGGTGGCCAGGTCGAAGCCGAACACCCAGGCCACGTCCAGATTGGCGATCATGAGCCCGGCCAGCGTCGGGCCCGCGATCTGGGCGACCTGCCAGCGCAGCGAGTTGAGCGCGCCGACCGACGCCATCTCCTCGGCGGGAGCCAGCCGCGGCATCATCGCGTCCATCGCCGGGCGGTGGATGCCGTCGACCGCGGCGGCCAGGCCCGCGATGACGAACAGCACCCAGACCTGAGGGCTGCCGACCAGCGCGTTGAGCAGCAGCAGGCCGGTCAGGACGGCCAGGCCCGCCTCAGCCCAGAAGACGAGCTTGCGACGGTCCACGTAGTCGGCCAGCGCGCCGCCCACGAACGCCATGAACAGCAGTGGGACCAGTTCCACCACGCCCAGCAGGCCGACGATCAGCGGGTCGCCGGTCATCTGCTTGAGCTGGAACGGGATGGTCACGTACGTGATCATCGAACCGAAGCTGCTGACCCCGGCCGCCGTGTACACCAGCCGGAAGTCGCGCCGGCGCAGCGGCGTCAGGTCCAGCGCGAAGCGCCTCTTGCTCGTCACGTGCGCCGATACTGCCTGCTGAGGCGCGTCACCGGCAAGCAGGTATCGGGCTCAGTCGGAGTAGATCTGGCCGGTCTCCTCGAACCGGGCCAGGTGGTCCAGCGTCCAGCGCACCGCGCCCGAGGTCGGCTCGGGCAGGTCGTCCGGGGCGAACCAGCCCGCGTCGGCGGCCTCGTCCGGGTCGGGGGTCAGCTCGCCGGAGATCTCGGTCAGCAGGTACGACCCGGAGACGTGCTGGTAGGTGTCGCCGAAGATGTTCGTGAAGGTGTACTGCGGCCCGGACAGGAAGGCGAACAGCGTCGCCTGGCCGGCCTTGAGCCCGGTCTCCTCGAACGTCTCCCGGATCGCGCAGTCGCGCATCGACTCGCCCAGCTCCATCGCCCCGGCGGGGAAGGCCCAGTACCCGTTGTCGGTGCGCTTGATCAGCAGGATCCGGCCCTGCTCGTCCCGGATGACACCGCGCGCCCCCAGGAAGAAGAGCGTCGCGTCGCCCATGGCCGCGCGCATCCTGCCGTGGTAGGAGTTCACCCAGCCGTCGTCAGAACCCATGCGAGCCAGCCTAGATCCCCCGGACTACCGGCGGTACAGGGCGTGTAGTGGGCATACTTCCCATATGAGGGCGATCTGGAAAGGCGCCGTCTCGTTCGGCCTGGTCTCCATCTCGGTGAAGCTCTACTCCGCGACGGAGGAGAAGGACATCCGCTTCCACCAGGTGCACCGCGCCGACGGCGGACGGATCAAATACCAGCGTGTCTGCTCACTCGACGGCGAGCAGGTCAGCTATGACCAGATCGCCAAGGGGTACGACGTGGGCGGCGGCGAGATAGTGGTGCTCACCGACGAGGACTTCAAGAACCTGCCGCTGACCAGTTCGCGGGCCATCGAGGTGCTGGAGTTCGTGCCCAACGAGCAGATCGATCCGATCCTCTACGACAAGGCGTACTACCTGGAACCCGACGGCGCGGCCGGGGTGAAGCCGTACCTGCTGCTGCGCGAGGCCCTGGAGAACGTGGACCGGGTCGCGGTGGTGAAGGTGGCCCTGCGCCAGCGGGAGACCCTGGCGACGGTACGGGTGCACGAGGGCGTGCTGGTCCTCAACACCATGCTGTGGCCGGACGAGGTGCGCCAGGCCGCGTTCGACTTCCTCGACGACGAGGTGAAGCTGCGCCCGCAGGAGGTCAAGATGGCCGCCTCGCTGGTCGACTCGATGTCGGGCGACTTCCACCCGGAGGAGTTCACCGACTCCTACCGCGGGGCGCTGCAGCAGGTCATCGACGTGAAGATCGGCAAGAAGGACACCGTGGTGCAGCCGACCACCGAGGAGCCGATCGCGCCCACGATCGACCTGATGGCGGCGCTGCGCCAGTCGGTGGAACGGGCCCGCGCGGCCCGCGGCGGGGCGGCGGAGCCGGCGGAGAAGCGCGCCGGCCACGCCACCGTCACCCCGATCAAGAAGGCGGCCAAGGCCGAGCCGGAGCACACCGAACCCGCGCCGAAGAAGGCCGCGGCCCGCAAGGCGGCGCCCGCGAAGGCCGCCGCGTCCGCGAAGGCGGGATCCGGGGACGACGGCGCGAAGAAGTCGACCACGAAGAAGGCGGCGGTCAAGAAGACGCCGGCGAAGAAGGCCAAGGCAGCTTGATCGGGGTCCCGCCCGGCCGGGCGGCCATCGCGCCGATGCTGGCGACGGCCGGCCCGCTGCCGAGCGGGCCGCTGTGGGCGTACGAGGTGAAGTGGGACGGCTACCGGGCCGTCTACGCGGGCGGGCGGTTCCTCGGCCGGTCCGGGCGGCAGCTGGCCGGACCCGCACTGCCGCTGTTTCCCGAGGTGCTGGACGGCGAGCTGGTCGCGTTCGACGCGGCCGGGCTGCCCAGCTTCCACGCCATGCAGCAGGGCGTCGCCCCCGTGTACGTCGCCTTCGACGTGATCCGCCCCGAACTGACCTACGACCAGCGCCGCGAGGTGCTGGACGCGCTCGGCCTGCCGGAGGCCACCCCCGCCGCGACCGTGTCGCCAAGCTTCGACGACGGTCCGGCGACGGTGGCGGCCGCCCGCGAACTCGGCCTGGAAGGGGTCATGGCCAAGCGTCGCGCCTCGCGTTACCAGCCCGGAGTCCGCTCACCCGACTGGATCAAGTGGAAGTTCGTGCACACCGGCGACTTCGTGATCGGCGGCTGGCGTGAAGGAGCCCGTCCGCTCGGAGCGCTGCTCATCGGCACGCCGCTGCCCGACGGCACCCTGCGCTACCGGGGCCGGGTCGGCGGTGGCCTGACCGTACGCACCGAACGGGCGCTACTGCCGGTGCTGCGGGAACTGATCCGGCCCGGCTCGCCGTTCACCGGCCCGGCCGAGCCGGCGACCTGGGTGGAGCCGCTGCTGGTGGTCGAGGTCCGCTACAGCGAGATCACCCCCGACGGCCGCCTGCGTTTCCCGATCTTCCTGCGGCTGCGCCCGGACAAGCTGCCCGGCGACTGCCTCGGGGAGGACTGCGGATGAAGGTCAGCGTCGACTCCCGCGAGCTGAGCCTGTCCAACCTGGACAAGCCGCTCTATCCCGACGGCACCACCAAGGCCGAGGTGATCGACTACTACCACCGGATCGCCCCCGTGATGCTGCCGCACCTGGCCGACCGCGCGCTGACCCGCATCCGCTTCCCCGACGGCGCGGACCGGCCGGGCTTCTTCGAGAAGAACGCCCCGCCCAAGAAGCCCGCCTGGGTGCCCGTCTCCCCCGACGGCCTGATCATCTGCCAGGAACCGGCGACCCTGGTCTGGCTGGCCAACCTCGCCGCCCTGGAACTGCACACCCACCAGTGGAAAGTCGGTGCCCCCGGCCCCGACCGCGTGGTCTTCGACCTCGACCCCGGCCCGCCCGCGGGCCTGGACGAGTGCCGCGCCGTCGCCCTGGCCCTGCGCGACCGCCTGGCCGTCGACGGCCGTGAGGCCTACCCGAAGACGTCCGGTCGCAAAGGCATGCAGGTCACCAGCACTTTCGCGGGCAGCTTCGACGATGTCATGACCTACGCCCGGGACATCGCCGCCGAGTTCGCCGCCGCCGCCAAAGACATGGTCACCGACCAGATGGCCAAGGAGCTGCGACCGGGCAAGGTCTTCATCGACTGGAGCCAGAACAACCAGGCCAAGACGACGGTATGCGTGTACTCCCTGCGCGCCGGCCCCACGCCCACCGTCTCGGCCCCCCTGACCTGGGACGAGGTCGCCCACGCCGACTTCACGGCGGCCTCCTTCGACCCCGCCGAGGTCCTCGACCGGGTGTCCCGCCTCGGTGACCTCCACGCCGCCCTGGCCTCCGCACTCGACTGACCAGCGGCCGCACGGTGCTCACCCGGTCGCGGCCCGTCCGCACGCTGGCCGGTCCGCCCAGGGCCGTTCCACCCGAGGGCTGTCCTGCACCGCGCCGGGGATGTCCTGGGCCACCAATCGGTGCGGGCGCTTTCCTCTCGGCGTCAGGAGAAGGTGTGACTTCTCACCGCTACATCTATTTTGATGTGGCCACATCAAAATAGATGTAGCCGCATCGCGGAAACCCTTCTGCTGCCGGGTTTTCCACAGGCGCTGTGGCGCATGGCCCCGCTTGTCCACAGCCCCTTTCGGCCTGGGCGTTCGGCGGTGAGGATGAGGTTGTGGACGAGGCGGTGGACGTGCGGCAGGAGACGCTGGCCGGCCAGCTCGGCTGGTTGCTGCAGGACCGGCGGCAGCGGCGCGGATGGAGCCAGCACCAGCTCGCCGAACGCGCGGCGATCTCGCAGCAGCAGATCTCCCGATTCGAGCGCGGAGCGCTCGGGGTCACGGCTGGGCTGGCCGACCGCCTCTTCGCGGAACTCGGCTTGCGGCTGCGGGTGGATGTCGAGGCGGCGGAAGGTCCGCTGGACGAGATGATCGACCGGGTGCGGGCCGAGCTGGCCGAGCGGCAGCGCATGGTGCTCGCCGACTTCCGATTGCTGACGGTGCTGAGCAAACCGGGCTTCGCCTACGTGATCGACGGGACGGCGGCGGCGCTGCTGCAGGGCGTGCCGGTCGCGGCGAGGCGGATCGACCTGCTGGTGGCCGAGGCCGAGCTGGACCTGCTGGCGGCGTGGGTCTACGTGGTGCCGGGGCTGCGGCGACGGAACGAGCGGCATCGGGACTTCTCGCGGTACGACATCGATCCGCGGGACGCCGGGCCGTTGTGGTGGGGCACGGCACTGGTCGAGCTGAAGGTGCGGCTGGTGGCGGAGCTGCCGCGTCCGGTGCTCGTCACCGTGGCGGAGGCCGATGGGGACGAGCACCGGGTGGCGGTGCGGGCGTTGCCGGCCGTCGAGGCCGACTTCGCCGAGGTGGCGCGGGTGCTCAGCCGCCTGCGGGCCCGCTGAGCACGTCGTCGGCGTCGACGATGGTGTACGCGTAACCCTGCTCGGCGAGGAAGCGCTGGCGGTGCGCGGCGTACTCGGTGTCGATGGTGTCGCGGGAGACGACCGTGTAGAAATGCGCCTGGCGGCCGTCGCCCTTGGGGCGCAGCACCCGGCCCAGGCGCTGGGCCTCCTCCTGGCGCGAGCCGAACGTGCCCGACACCTGCACCGCCACCGCCGCCTCGGGCAGGTCGATGGAGAAGTTGCCGACCTTGGACAGGATCAGCGTGCGCAGCGAGCCGGCCCGGAACGCGTCGAACAGCCGCTCGCGCTCCTTGTTCGTGGTGCCGCCGTGCACGATCGGGGTGGGCACGCCCTGCTCGTCCAGATAGCGGCCGATCTCGTGGAGCTGCTCCAGGTAGGCCCCGATCACCAGGACCTGCTCGTCGGCGTGCCGCTGGATCAGCGCTTCGATCACCGGCAGCTTGGCCTTCGCGGTGGCCGCGAACTTGTACTTCTCCTCCGGCTCGATCGCGGCGTACGCCAGCCGGTCGGCGTCGGGCAGGGTGACCCGGATCTCCGTGCAGTCGGCGGGTGCGATCCAGCCCTGGGCCTCGATGTCCTTCCACGGCGCGTCGTACCGCTTGGGGCCGATCAGGCTGAACACGTCGCCTTCCTTGCCGTCCTCGCGGACCAGGGTGGCGGTCAGGCCGAGCCGCCGGCGGGCCTGCAGGTCGGCGGTGAACCGGAACATCGGCGCGGGCAGCAGGTGCACCTCGTCGTAGACGATCAGGCCCCAGTCGCGCGCGTCGAACACGTTGAGGTGCGGGAACGTGCCGTTGCGGCGCGTCGTCAGCACCTGGTAGGTGGCGATGGTGACCGGCCGGATCTCCTTGCGCTCGCCGGAGTACTCGCCGATCTCGTCCTCGGTCAGGGTGGTGCGGGCGAGCAGCTCGCGCTTCCACTGCCGGCCGGCGACCGTGTTGGTGACCAGGATCAGCGTGGTCGCGCTGACGTCGGCCATCGCGGCCGCGCCGACCAGGGTCTTGCCCGCGCCGCAGGGCAGCACGACGACGCCCGAGCCGCCGGCCTGGAAGTGCTCCACCGCCTCGCGCTGGTACGAGCGCAGCTGCCAGCCGTCCTGGCGCAGCGCGATCGGGTGCGCCTCGCCGTCGACGTAGCCGGCCAGGTCCTCGGCGGGCCAGCCGAGCTTGAGCAGCACCTGCTTGAGGTGGCCGCGCTCGGAACCGTGCACGGCGATGGTGTCGGGGTCGAGCTGCGCGCCGAGCATCCCGGCGACCTTCTTCGACTTGGCCACCTCGACCAGCACCGCGCGGTCCAGCCCGCGCAGCACCAGCCCGTGCGCGGGGTCGTTGAGCAGCTGCAGCCTGCCGTACCGGTCCATGGTCTCGGCGACGTCGACCAGCAGCGAGTGCGGCACCGGGTAGCGCGAGAAGCGCAGCAGCGCGTCCACCACGCCCTCGGCGTCGTGCCCGGCCGCGCGGGCGTTCCACAACCCCAGCGGCGTCAGCCGGTACGTGTGCATGTGCTCCGGCGAGCGCTCCAGCTCCGCGAACGGGGCGATCGCCATCCGGCAGGCGGACGCGTCGGGGTGGTCGACCTCGAGCAGCAGGGTCTTGTCGGACTGGACGATCAGCGGGCCGTTCGTCATGCTCACCTCGCGCTGGGGATGGAGGGTCAACAGTCCAGTGTCCCACGGTATGGCCGAACGGCTGGCAACCCTGCGTACAGCG
This sequence comes from Catellatospora sp. NPDC049133, assembly GCF_040648455.1. Taxonomy (NCBI): domain Bacteria; kingdom Bacillati; phylum Actinomycetota; class Actinomycetes; order Micromonosporales; family Micromonosporaceae; genus Catellatospora; species Catellatospora sp. NPDC049133. Next base: position 120,429 of record NZ_JBEZDT010000008.1, on the reverse strand, counting down.
TGAGCGTCTATCATCCCGACACCGGCGGACATCGAAACCTGGGGAGGCCTGGTGCGCCGTTTTCTCGTGAGCCTGTTGGCTGTCACGACGCTGGCCCTGGCGGCCGGTTGCGATCCGAAGGACCCGAACGCGGGCGGAAAGCCGGACTTCATGGCCGCGCCTACGGACCAGCCCGTCCCGGCACCCGCTTCGAGCGCCCCGGAGCCGAGCGTGGCGCCGTCGCCCAGCGTGGTGCCGTCGCCGACGAAGAAGCCGACGACCAGCCCGACACCGGCCGGCTGCCCGCAGGGGGAGTACCAGAAGGTCGTCGAGCAGGCGCTGGCCACGCTCGGTGCGTACGGCAAGGTGACCGTGGACGGCAAGCAGTCCGCCGCCGACTGCGCCGCGATCAAGAAGTTCCAGAAGCGCTTCGACATCCGCCCCGTCAACGGCAAGGCCGGGCCGCTGACCCGTAGCGTGTCGCAGCGGCTGGTCAACTCGAAGCCGAGCAGGTGCAACGCGGGCAACGCCCTCACCGCCTGCATCGACCTGACCAACCAGACCACCTGGATCATGAGCGGCGGTAAGGTGATCTACGGACCGACGGTGACCCGTACCGGCATGGCGGGCTACACCACGCCCACCGGTTCGTTCACGATCCACGACCGGCAGACGAAGAACTGGTCGACCGACTGGGACGTGTGGCTGCCCCTGTGGCAGCGGATCGTGGAGGGAAAGGGCTTCCACACCACCACGACCTATATCCACAACAGCAGCATCGGCTCGCACGGTTGTGTCAACCTGCTGCCCGTCGACTCGCAGAAGTACTGGAACACGCTCAAGAGCGGTACCGCGGTCAAGATCTTCGGGCGTCGTCCGGGTACCTGATCGATGCTCCTCCGTACGGTTGGTGAGGGTCAGTCGTTCGGATTAAAACGAGACTAAGCCGCAACCGCTGACCGTCCGGGATGCGTAATCCGATTGCCGTGCGCGTTCGGGGCGCCAAACGGGGGCGAGCGCAACGTCGGATGGGCCGTGGCGGTTAGGGGCAGCCACGGCCCATCACCCTTTTCCGGGTCACCTCCGGGTCACCTGCGGCTGCGGTAGGTCGCTCCGGCCACCGACAGCACCAGCAGCAGGAAGATGCCGCTGCCGATCGATTCCCCGGCCGCGTCCACCACATTGCGGCGCAGGCCCAGCCAGGCGTAGAAGAACCAGGCCACCAGCCCGCCGCCGACCGCACCGGCGATCATGACGAGGTTGCGCGATGGCCGCCGCGCCGGGGTGCGGGCCGGTTCGATCTGCTCGGCCGCCGTCTCCTGGTCAGTCGTCATCGTTTCCCATCCCTTCCCGGTTCCAGCGTGCCATCCGGTGCCCGATTGCGGCTGAAATGCCAGGCATTAGGGGGATAGGGATAGGTCAGTCGGCCGGTGCCGCCGCGGTGATCCGGTGCAGGGCGAAGGTGTGCAGGGTCTCCGTGCGGTCGTCCTCGGCACGCAGGTAACCCGCCCCGATGGAGACCGGGCGGACCAGCCGGGAGGCGTTGGCGCCGTGCGCGTCCACGTACCCCACCCAGACCTTGGCCTTGTCGCGGACCGCCTGCTGGAGCACCGCCAGTGCGTGGCTGTGCGCCTGAACCGCGGTCAGGCTGGACATCGGCTGCCCGGCGGCGGCCCGCACCTCGGCGGGCGCTCGGCGGGCGGCGCGGGCGCGGGCGTCCCCACGGCGGATCTCCTCGACGATGCCGAGCAGGCGCGGCGCGGTGAGCCCGGGGGCGTCGAGGGCGTCGGGCGACGGCTCCAGTGCGGGGCGGGCCGCCGCACGGCGCACCTTCGGCCGGGTCAGCACCGCGGCGCCGGTGGCGTCCTCGGGGACCGGCGAGTACCCGGCGTCGCGCATCGCGGTCAGCAGCCTGGCCGAGCTGAACGGGGTGACCAGCACCGTCGGCGCGAGCCGCCGCAGCTGCAGCCCGCTCAGCCGCCGGTCGGCCAGCGCTGCCGAGATCAGCCCCTCGTCGTCGCTGCGCAGGTAACTCGTGGCGGTGCCCGTACGCAGCCCGCCGTGGGTGCGCGAGACGTCGTCCACGAGGTAGGTCAGCGCCTGCGGCACCGGGGTCCGGGAGCGGCGCGCGAACAGCGTGTGCAGGTCCGGCCCGGCGTAGCCCGCATCCAGCGCGCGGCGCAGGCTCGCCGCGGTGACCCGGTAGACGCTGGCCCCGCCGCCCGACTCGTGCTCGGCGACCAGGTCCAGTTCGGCGGCGAGCGCCGGCTCCGGCGGCCCCGGCACCACCACGGTCAGGTCGGCCTGGATCAGCACGTGGTCCACCGGCGGTGGCAGCAGCTTCGCCAGCGCGACGACCACCGGAGTCTCCTCCGGGGGCAGCTCCCCCTCGGGTCGCCGCCCCAGCGGGTCGTCGTCGTCCCCGGCCGCGGCCGTCTGCTCCACCAGCACCCGGCCGTACCCGGTCAGCGCGCCCAGGGCAGTGACACCCAGGTCGGCGGCCTCGGCCAGCGCTTCGCGGTGCAGGTCCTCCCTGCCGCGCAGCCGTCGCGGGGCCTGCCAGCGCAACCATTCCAGCAGCTCGTCAGCGTCCGGCCCGGTCCCGGGCAGCAGCTCGCCGAGCGCCGTCAGCACCGCCCGCCGCACCGCGGGCGTGCCGGCCCGCTCCAATTGGGGCGACAAGACGGTCAGCGGCTTGTCCTTCAGATCACGCTGCCCGGCCAGCCCCGGCTGCCGCGGCATGGCCAGCCACGCCCCGGCCAGCAGCGTCCAGCGCTGGGCCAACGGCGCCACCCGCCACTGGTCGTACCCGGCCGCGGGCAGGAACGCCACCTCCGAACCGAGTTCCAGCTCGCCGATCAGCCCGGCCGCGGCGGCGGTCTCCAGCAGCAGCCCGGCCAGCGGTTCGGTGATCCCGGCCGCCTTGGCCAGGCGGCGCAGCGGCAGCACCCCGATGCCCCCGGCGCGCAGCACCGCGGCGGGCTCGTCGCTCAGCGCCTCCAGCAGGTCCTCGGTATGCCGCACCACGGTCATCGCCTGGCCCGCACCGGCCCGGTCCACCGTGGTCGCCGCACGCGGCGCGGCGCTGATGGTGGGCGGCAGTGGATGCAGCGGGCCCAGTGGACCCGCGTCGCGGCGCAGCAGCAGGCCCAGCTCGCGGGGCAGCTCGACGGAGCCCTCCGCGGTCTCCACCAGCAGATGGTGTTCGAGCAGCCAGGCCACCGGCTCGGTGCGGTTGGTGGTGGTGCCCACCGGAGGGCCCTCGGCCAACCGGTCCAGCACCGCGCGGGCGGCGGGCGGGGCGGCCAGCAGCGTGCGGCGCAGCCGAGCCGGGTCGGTGACCAGCGCGACGACCGCGCCCTTCAGGTCGGCGGCGGTGTCCAGCTCGACCGCGGGACGGCCGAGACCGGCCAGGTACGGCGAGCACACCTCGTCGACGGTGGGCACCAGCCGCAGCGTGTCCGGGTCGCCGGGGCTCGCCGGGTACAGCAGGAACCGGGCGCGCAGCCGTTCGATCGCCTCGGCCACCCGGGCCGGTTCCGGCCCGCCGGCCGGGGCGCAGGCCATCGCCACGATCGCCGCGGCCGAGGTGGTGCCGTCCGATGGGGACCGGGTGAACCGGGCCGCGTCGAGCACCTCCAGCGTGAACCGGTCGAGTGTGTCGAGCGTGCGCGCCACCGACACCCGTGTCTGGGCCCGCGCGGCCAGCACCGTCAGGTCGGTGGGCACGGGGGTGATCAGGTCGGGGCGCAGGCGGAGCAGCGCGCCGAGGCCGTCGTCGGACAGCGCGCGCAGATGGTCGGACAGCTCGGTGCTCATCGTGCCTCCACGCTATCCGGTCCGCGGTGCGCGCGCGGCAGTCGGAAGGACGGGACGGTGACGCGGAACCGGGGATTCCAGTTGGGCCCCCGGATCACGATCGCTAGCCTTGTCAGCGGGCCACCGACGGCGTGGTCCCTCAGACGTGACGGGCGCCGGGCGCCCGCGGGGAAAGAAGCAGGTGTGCGGTAGTGCCTACGGGTCGCGTGAAGTGGTACGACACGGAGAAGGGCTTCGGCTTCCTGACCCGTGACGAGGGTGGCGACGTCTTCGTGCACAAGGCCGCGCTGCCCAACGGCGTGGACGAGCTCAAGCCCGGCCAGAAGGTCGAGTTCGGGGTCGCCGCGGGCCGCAAGGGCGACCAGGCGTTGCAGGTCAAGCTGATCGACGCGCCGCCGTCGCTGCAGGAGCTGCGCCGCCGTCCCGCCGACGAGCTGAACAACATGATCGAGGACATGATCAAGGTGCTGGAGTCGAAGGTCCTCCCGGACCTCAAGCGCGGCCGCTTCCCCGAGAAGAAGACCGCCCAGGCCCTCGCCCACGCCCTCCACACCATCGCCCGAGACCTCGAGGTCTGACCCCGGCCGGTCCCGTGCCCCGCAACTCGAAACCTGCGCCCTCAGCCACGGCTGAGGGCGCAAGTTTTTCAGAGTTGCGGCAGGCCGGAGGCCAGACGCGGGGCCGGGTCAGAGGGTGACGGGTGGGACGAGGCCGGCGGCGGCGGCGCGGTGCAGGAGGGCGCGGGCGGCGGCGTGGCCGTCGGGGCCGAGGTCCTCGGTGAAGTCGTTGACGTACAACTTGATGTGCTGGTCGACGACGTCCGGCTCCATCTCCTGGGCGTGCGCGAGCACGTACGCGCGGCTGGCCTCGGGGTCGGCCCAGGCGGCCCGGACGGAGGTCCGGATCCAGTCCGCGGCGGCTGCGGCGTCGACGGCGCCCCGCTTGGCCAGGATCGCGCCGAGCGGGATGGGCAGGCCGGTGTCGGTCTCCCACCACTCGCCGAGGTCGACCAGGCTCGTCAGCCCGTACCGCTGATAGGTGAAGCGGGCCTCGTGGATGACCAGGCCGGCGTCGTACCGCCCGGCCGCGACCCCGGGCATGATCTCGTGGAACGGCACCACCTCGATGCGTCCCGGAACCTGGCCGGTCTGCTCCGCCCACAACCGGAACAGCAGGTATGCCGTGGTGCGGTCGCCGGGGACGGCCACGGTCGCGCCGGTGATGTCGGCGCGGCCCGCTCCGCTAGTGGCTCGTCCTGGCGGCCCGCCTGGGCGGCGGTCCTCCGGCGACTCCCCACCAGCGGTCAGCAGCAGCGGCCCGCAGCCGCGTCCCAGCGCCCCGCCACAGGGCAGCAGCTCGTACTGGTCCAGCAGCCACGGCAGTGCCGCGTAGCTGACCTTGACCAGGTCGAAGCGCCCGTCGAGGGCGGCGGTGTTGGTGACGTCCACGTCGGCGAAGGTCACGTCCAGCTCCGGCGCGCCGGGCACCAGGCCGTGCACCAGCGCATGGAAGACGAAGGTGTCGTTCGGGCAGGGCGAGAAGGCGATCTTCATGAGCGGCGCGCCTTCCGGTGGCGGTCGTGCACGATCATGGTGGCGAGGCCGGGCAGGCCCCAGAGCACACCGGCGACGCAGATCCAGAGCCAGCTGGAGTGACCGTTGGCCGACAGCCAGTCGCGGAAGAACAACAACACGATCCCGACCAGCGCGAACGCGGCCATGCCGCCGAGAGCGAAGGGGACGGTCGGGGGGTCCAGCGGTTTGGGTGGTTCCAAGGGCACGACAACAGCGTACGCGCTGGCAGGATAGGCACCATGCCCCTGCTGCGCGCGCTCCAGACGTTCGCGGACGTCGTGGTCCGGACCATCCGGGTGCTCATCGCCACGGTGAGCAGATCGGTCGTCGGCATCCGCTGGCTCACCCGCACCGCCCTGCGGATCCGGGTCCAGGGTTCGGGCGGCGTCACCGGCGTCGCCCGCCTGTACGACCTGCATGCCGTGGTGGTGGCCGCGGACCTGTCGCTGCTCGTCGGACTGGTCTGGGCGGTCGCCGCGCCAGGCCGGCTGGAGCTGGCGCTCGCGCTCGGGGTGGGGGCGCTGGTCGCCGTGCCCGCCGGGCTGCTGGTCTCGGGCGCACCCGTGACAGGGCGGGCGCTGATCGGCCTGTCACTGGTGGGCCGCGCCGTCGCGACGCTGCTCGCCGCGCAGTGGCAGCCCGGCTGGATCCTGCTGGCGGTGCTGGTCGCGCTGATCGTGCCGCAGTGGGTGGTGCACCTGGTCCTGCTGCGCCGACTGCTGCCGGCGGGCGCGCACGTGTTCGGCGCATTGTGGGGCGCGGTGCGGTATGCCTCCATCGCGGGCCTGGTCGCGGGGGTGACCGGCCTGGTCATCGGGGCTTTCGTCGCGGGCTGGCCGCTGTGGGTCGCCGCACTCTGCCTCTCCGTCGGCGCGCTGCTGGCGCTGCGCCTGCCCGCACCTGGTGCGCCGGTCCCCGGCCTGGCGAAGCCCGCGCCGCCGACGCCGCCGACCAAGCGGCTGCCGCAGCAGGAGCAGCGCACCATCCCGGAGGGCTTCCACGTGTACCGTCCGTCGTCGCTGGACCCGTCCGACGAGGGGAAGAAGAAGTGACACTGCTGGTCGTGACGGCGGTTGCCGCCGAGGCCGAGGCGCTGGCCCGCGGCCTGACGCCGGGCGCGGACGTGACCGTGGCCCCGGTCGGGGTCGGCCCGGCCGCGGCCGCCGCGGGCACGGCGCGGCTGCTGGCGCTGGCCGGGGACCGCTACCGGGCGGTGGTGTCGGCGGGCATCGGCGGCGGCATCGGCCTGGACCCTGGCGCGACCGTCCTGGCCACCCGCTGCGTGGCCGCCGACCTGGGCGCGGACTCCCCACAGGGTTTCCTGAGCCTGGACGAACTGGGCTTCGGCAGCGCCACGGCCGACGTCGACCCCGCCCTGCTGGCCGCGCTGCGCGAGGCGCTGCCGGACGCGGTAACCGGCGAGGTGCTGACCGTATCGACCGTCACCGGCACCGCCGAGGGCACCGCCGAACTGCTGCGCCGCCACCCGACCGCGGTCGCCGAGGCGATGGAGGGCTACGGCGTGGCCTGCGCCGCCCAGGGCGCGAACCTGCCCTTCGCCGAGCTGCGCACCATCTCCAACGTCGTCGGCCCCCGCGACCGCGCCGCCTGGCGCATCGGCGACGCCTTCACGGCCCTCACCGTTGCAGGCGCGGCTCTGGCCGCACTCCATCCCTGACGGGCCGGCTGCAGTTTCAGGGAAACCGCGGGTTCGGAGACGGCGATGGCTGCAGCTTCCCTGAAACTGCAGCCATCGAAAACCGGACCTCCGGCGACCCGGGGCGGTGCGTGCTTACTCGACCTCTTCGACGACGCCGTCGTCGTAGATGGTGGGCGGGGCGGGGATGACGGTCTCGTCGATGAGGACCTCGCTGTGGCCGCCGCAGCCGTGGTCCAGGGAGACGATGCGGCCGTCGTCGGGGGCGTACACGTTGGCGCAGGCGCCGAACATGCGGCCCAGCGAGCCGCCCAGTTTCACGTAGAACGCGCAGGACACGCAGCGCGCGGTGCGCGGCGCGGCGAGCGAGATCGGGGCGTCGGGGCCGTTCTCGCCGTCGTACCAGCGCTGGGCGGCCTCCTCGCGGCCCAGCGGGGACAGCACGCGCGGGCGGCCCAGGCCGAGCTCCCAGGCGACCTCGTCGACCTCGGGGTCGCCGCCGAGCAGGTAGCCGGGGGTGAGCCGGTCGTCGTCCTCGGGGGTGGGCAGTAGGTCGCCGACGCCCAGGTCACCGGGGTGCAGCCGCTCGTGCCAGGGCACCCAGCCGGGGGCGAGCAGGGCGTCGCCGCCGGGCAGCAGCACCGTCTCGCAGACGGTGACGTGCTTGCTGCGCGGGGCGCGGGTCACCGTGACGGCCCACTGCCAGCCGCGGTAACCCGGCAGGTCGCAGGCGAAGTAATGGGTGACCACACGATCGCCTTCGGCGACCACGTTCAGATGCTCGCCGATGTGCCCGGGTTCCTCGGTGATCGCGGCACGGGCGACGTCGACCGCCTCGGCGCAGGCTTGATCGACTTTCGGGGCGCGGGTGGCGGTCCTGGTCACGTTCCCCATTCTTCCTCATCGCTGATTCGGAGTTTCGCTGACCCGGCAGCCCTGGCCGGGGACTCGCCGGGCCGGCCGCCACGGGACGATCTCCGTGGGTCGGTACACAATCGGCCTTCGATCTGGAACGATGCGCCCCATGAGCACAGCTGGTCCTGGTGTGGTCGGAGCCTTCGACCGCTACTTCGAGATCTCCGCCCGCGGGTCGACGATGTCCCGCGAAGTGCGTGGTGGCTTGGCCACTTTCTTCACGATGGCCTACATCGTGGTGTTGAACCCGCTCATCCTCGGCGGCGGCAAGGACATCGACGGGGTGTCGCTGCCGCTGGCGGCGGTGGCGGCGGCGACCGCGCTGATGGCGGGTCTGCTGACGATCCTGATGGGTGTCGTCGGCCGGTTCCCGCTGGCGCTGGCGGCGGGTCTCGGCGTCAACGCCCTCGTGGCGTACGAGATCGCGCCCCTGATGACGTGGGCCGACGCGATGGGTCTGGTGGTCATCGAAGGTGTGATCATCGCGATCCTGGTGCTGACGAACCTGCGGGTGGCGGTCTTCCACAGCGTGCCGATGCAGCTGAAGACGGCCATCGGCGTCGGCATCGGCCTGTTCCTGACCATCATCGGCTTCGTCGACGCCGGCTTCGTACGCTCGACCGGCCAGGGTTCGCCGCCGATCGGGTTGGGCATCGGCGGCAAGATCGTGACCTGGCCGGGCCTGGTCTTCGTGATCGGCCTGCTGGTGACGATCGTGCTGGTGGCCCGCAAGGTCAAGGGCGCGATCCTGATCGGCATCATCGGCACGACCGTGCTGGCGATCATCGTCGAGGCGATCGCGAAGGTGGGCCCCGCGGGCGGCCCCACCGGCACCCCGGCCGGCTGGGCCCTGAACGTGCCGGTCGTCCCGGACAAGTGGGTCGGCACGCCCGACCTGTCACTGTTGGGCAACTTCAACGTGCTGGGCGGGTGGCGCAGCGCGGGCATCGTGGTCTGCGCGATGTTCGTCTTCACACTGCTGCTGACCGACTTCTTCGACACGATGGGCACCATGGTCGCCGTCGCCCAGGAGGGCGGCATGCTGACCGAGGACGGCATGGTCCCGCGTACCAAGGAGATCCTGCTGGTCGACTCGATCGCGGCGGCGGCGGGCGGCGCGGCGAGCACGTCGAGCAACACGTCGTACATCGAGAGCGCGGCGGGTGTCGCCGAGGGCGCGCGGACCGGTTTCGCCAACCTCGTCACCGGTGGCCTGTTCCTGCTGGCGATGTTCCTGGCCCCGCTGGTGACCGTCGTGCCGTTCGAGGCGGCCTCGGTGGCACTGGTGGTCGTCGGCTTCCTGATGATGACCGCGGTGCGCAACATCGACTGGACCGACTACGAGATCGGCATCCCGGCGTTCCTCACCATCGTGATCATGCCGTTCACGTACTCGATCTCGAACGGCATCGGCGCCGGCGTCATCACGTATGTCCTGATCAAGGCCAGTAAGGGCAAGCTGCGCGACGTGCACCTGCTGCTGTGGATCGTGGCACTGCTGTTCGTGGTGTATTTCGCCGTGGGCGCGCTGGAGAAGCTGGTTTTCTGAGAGCGTGACCGCTCTCACCTCGGTAAAGGGATATCGTTAGCCAGGCTTATTAGCTAAGCTAATAAGCGTGACGGAGCAGGTGGTGATGGTGACGCAAGCTTCTCCCGAGGAGCTGACCGAGCGGCTCCGCGACGCCATCACCCGGCTCAACCGTCGGCTGCGCCAGGAGCGCCCCGTCGGCGATCTCACCGTTACCCAGCTGTCCGCCCTCACCAGCCTGCGGATCGGCGGCGCGCTCACCCCGCGCGAGCTGTCCGAGGCCGAGCGGGTGCAACCGCCCACGATGACCAAGATCGTGGCGAAGCTGGAGGAACGCGGTCTGATCAGCCGGACGCCGCACCCCACCGACGGGCGGCAGGTTCTGCTGTCGCCCAGCGACCGGGGGCTCGCGGTGCTGGAGGACTACCAGCGGGTACGCGACGAATGGCTGGCCGGCAAGCTGGCGGGGTTCACCGCCCAGGAACGCGACACGGTGTCCCGTGCCGCGGCACTGCTGGAGCGGCTCGCGCGCGACTGACCGCTGGTGGAGAGTCCTCGGAGGTCCGCCGTCCAGGCGGGCCACCGGGACGAGCCACTAGCGGAGCGCGAGAAATCCGCGTTCAGGCGAGCGGAGGCCTGATCCGTCCGATCCGACCGGGACACCCCGGCCGGTGAGCGGCGGCAAGGCTATCCGAGGAGGCGCACTCCGCGTGCGGGCAAGACTGAGCACCACCTTCCGTTCCCTGACGGTTCGCAACTACCGGCTCTTCGCGGGCGGTCAGCTGGTCAAGCTGATCGGCGTGTGGATGATGTACGTCGCCCAGGACTGGCTGGTCCTGGAGCTGAGCAACGACTCCCCGACCGCGCTGGGCCTGGTCACCGCACTGCAGTTCGTCCCCGTCATGCTGCTCACCCTGTACGCGGGCACGCTCGCCGACCGCTTCGACAAGCGCACCCTGCTGATGGTCTCCAACGGGGCCTGGGCAGTGCTCGCCATCGCGCAGGCCGTGCTCATCGCCACCGGGGTCATCCAGCTGTGGCACATCATGGTGTTCGCGGGCCTGCTCGGCGTGGCCCAGGCCATCGAGACGCCGGTGCGCCAGGCGTTCGTCTCGGAGCTGGTCGGCAAGCCGCTGCTGCCCAACGCCCTGTCGCTGTCCGCCGCCACGTTCCAGACCGCCCGCATCACCGGCCCGGCGCTGGCCGGTGTCGCCATCGCCTGGCTCGGGACCGGCCCGGTGTTCCTGGTCAGCACCGTGATGGCGGTGGCCCCGGTGCTCATGCAGGCCCGGATGCGCCCCGCCGAGCTGCACCGCCCCGAGCTGCTGCCGCGCGACGAGCGCGCCGAGGCCAAGGTCGCCGACGGGCTGCGTTACGTGCGCACCCGGCACGACCTGCTGCTGCCGATGGCGATGATGCTGGTCATCGCGATGTTCGGGTACAACTTCCAGCTCACCCTGGCCCTGCTGGCCAAGACCGTGTTCGCCACCGGCGCGGCCACCTTCGGCCTGTTCAACACGGCGCTGGCGGTCGGCTCGCTGGCCGGTGCGCTGGCGGGCACCGCCCGCAAGGGCAGGCCGTCGGTGTACCTGCTGCTCGCCGCCGCGGTCGCGTTCGGCCTGCTGGCCATCGCGGTCGGCGTCGCGCCGACCAAGTGGCTGGTTCTGCTGCTGCTGGTGCCGACCGGGTTCAGCACCGTGTTCCTGGCCCAGGCCGCGAACCAGCGGGTGCAGCTCGGCGTCGACGGGGCGTTCCGGGGCCGGGTGATGGCGCTGTACGTACTGATCTTCCTGGGCACCGCGCCCATCGGGTCGATGGTCATCAGCTGGATCGCGGAGACCTTCGGCGCGGCGGCCGGCATCTGGCTCGGCGGCGCGGTGTCCCTGCTCGCGGCGCTGGGCGCGCTGGTGTGGCAGCTGCGGCACGCCGGGGACCGGCTGTCCTTCCAGGCCCGGCCCACGCCCCGGGTGCGCGTCGTGCACGCGGAGAGTGTCGCCGCCGCGTGATGGAATGCGGTCCGTGGACCGCGCACCGCGACCCGGTAGCGTCCCTCCCGCGCGGCGCGCCACCGGCCGCCCCAAGATCGCCGTTTCGGGTCAGAACCTCTGGTGGGCCACAGGTTCTGACCAGAAACAGCGATCATGCCGCCCCTCACCCCCCACCGGAGACCGGCTTGAAGCACGCTTCCTGGCTCAGGCGCGTCGGCGCGGCGGTGGTCGACCTGCTGGTCGCCGCCGTGTTCGTCGTGCTCGCCTACGTGATCGACGGGGCCGAGGTCGTCGCGCCGTCGCTCGACCCGCGGACCGGGCAGGTCGTGCCCGGCGCGCCGAGCGGAGGCGGCGTCGTCTACTGGACGTTGCTGCTGACCGGGCTCGCGGTCGTCGGATACAACCGGTGGATCCAGGCGGGGGACACCGGCTTCAGCTGGGGCCGCCGGGTGCTGGGAGTCAAGCTCGTCGGCGACGGCACCGGCACACCGGTCGGCGCGGGGCGGGCGTTCCTGCGCGATGTGGCCCACCTCGTCGACGCGCTCATCTGCTACCTGGGCTTCCTGTTCCCGCTGTGGGACGCCAAGCGGCAGACTCTCGCGGACAAGCTCGCCCGCACGGTCGTGGTCGAGGCCTGATCGCGCGAGCGCAGATTATTCCGGCCGCGCGGCCGATGATCGGTGACGTCAATCAACTGGCGAGGAAAGGGCAGGTAGGCATAGTGTCGTTCAATGTGGCGACCGACAGCGCTCTTCCGCTCACTCTCGGAGTGATCGCGCTGGTCGGTATGCCCGGCGCCATCGCCGCCGTGATCTGCGCGGATGACGTCGTCGCCCAGGTGCGCAGCCGGGCTGAGCAGGTCCGGGAGTCCTGGCACGAGCAGCGCACCCTCGACCGCCTGGAGCGCGCGTTCGCCCCGGCCCCGCCCGCCGGCCCGCCGTGGGTCGCCGCGGCACGGGTCGCCACGGACGCCATCGGCTCCGCCCGGGAGAGCATGGTCCAGTTCGCCGCCGAGCGGCTCAGCGCCGTCGGCCTCGCCCCCGCCTGGCTGCCGCAGCCCGCGCCGGACGGGCCGCCGCTGGTGCCGTTCGAGGAGATCGTCGACCGGCTGCGCGAGCTGCCCCGCGACGACGTCGGCTACGACCAGGCGCTGCGCGACGTTTGCCAGTGCCTCGGCATCGACGAGCACCTGACCGAGGTGGACGGCCTCGACCTGCAGATCGAACGGGTACGCGTCGAGGGCGCGCTCATCGCCGCAGGAGTCGTGCTCGCGGAGGCCTGATGCGCCTGTTCGTCGCCGTCTTCCCGCCGACAGAGGCGGTCGGCCACCTGGCCGCCGTGGTGGACTCTCTCGCTGTCAGCAGAGCCCATGCACGGGTCACACCCACCGAGCGGTGGCACCTGACACTGGCGTTCCTCGGCGAGGTGCCCGATGAGTCGGCCGGACCCGCCACGCTGGCCCTGTCCGCCGTGGACGGTCCCGTCGGCGAGCTGCGGATCCGGGGCGGCGGAAAGTTCGGCCACGGGCGGTCCACGGTGCTCTGGGCGGGCATCGAGGGCGACGTCGACGGCCTAACCCGGGTGGGCCGGGCGGTACGCCGCGAGCTGCGGGCGCGCCGCCTGCACCCCGACGACAAACGTTTTGCCCCGCACCTGACCATCGCCCGCCCCGGCGACCGGATCGGCCACCCCGAACTCGCCGGCGACCTGGCGACTCTGCACGACTACACCGGTCCGACCTGGCCGGTCACCGAACTCGTGCTGGTGCGCAGCCTGCTCGGCCCGCACCCGTCCTACACACCGCTGGCCCACCACCCGCTCTGAGCCCAACCGCCGCATGCCGGCGACTCCCCGCCGGGCGCGAGCGGCCAGGTGCGCGACGGTTCCGCCCCGTCCCCGCCCGGTGCGCGTGGCGGGGACGGCGGGCGGCCGGGTTCACCAGGCCCAGGCCTCGGGGCCGGGGCCGCCCTTGCCGATCGGCGGGAACAGCTCGTCGAGGCGGGTCAGCGTGTCCTCGTCGAGGGTGACGGTGAGCGCGCCGAGGGTCTTGTCGAGCTGCTCGGCGGTGCGCGGGCCGATGATCGGAGCGGTCACGCCGGGGCGGGACAGCAGCCAGGCCAGCGCGACGTCGGCCGGGTCGGCGTCGAGGGACTCGCAGAGCTTCTCGTACGCCTCGATGGTGCCGCGGTGCTCGGCCAGCGTGTCGTTCGCCCGGCCCTCGCCGGACCGGCCCGCCGTGCCGTCCTTGATCTTGCGGATCGCCCCGCTCAGCAGCCCGCCGTGCAGCGGCGACCACGGGATGATGCCGACGCCGTACTGCTGCGCCGCCGGGATCACCTCCAGCTCGACGTGGCGCGTCATGAGGTTGTAGATGCACTGCTCGGCGACCAGGCCCAGGAAGTGGCGACTGCGGGCGGCCTCCTGCGCCGCGGCGATGTGCCAGCCGGCGAAGTTCGACGAGCCGACGTAGAGCACCTTGCCGGCGGCGACGAGGGTCTCCATCGCCTGCCAGATCTCCTCCCACGGCGTCTTACGGTCCACGTGGTGCATCTGGTACAGGTCGATGTAGTCGGTCTGCAGGCGGCGCAGCGACGCGTCGGCGGCCTTGACGATGTGCCGGGCGGACAGGCCCTGCTCGTTGGGCCACTCGCCCATCTTCCCGTAGACCTTCGTGGCCAGCACGACCTTGTCGCGGCGGCCCCCGCCCTGCGCGAACCAGCGGCCGATGATGTGCTCGGTGATGCCCTCGCCGATCTTCCAGCCGTACACGTCGGCGGTGTCGAAGAAGTTGATGCCGTGCTCGAGGGCGCGGTCCATGATGGCGTGGCTGTCCGGTTCGGACGTCTGGGGACCGAAGTTCATGGTCCCGAGGCACAGCCTGCTGACGGTCAGGCCGGTGCGGCCGACAGTGGTGAACTCCATGAGCACCCACCCTATCCCCGCGGAACGGTGCCCGGCGGGACGAAAGGGACGGTCTCAGCTCTCCCGGGCCGCCGGGGCGCCGCCGAACAGCACGTCGTCCCAGCTCGGCAGGCGCTTGCGCGGCTTGTCTCCGGTGCCGGTCGTGTTGGCGGCGTCGGCAGGCTGCCGGCGCGGGCGTAGCACGGCCAGCGACGGCACGGCCGGCACCTCCTTGGGCGCGTCGGCGTCCTCGTCGAAGGCGCTGCTGTCCCGGCCGCCGGCCAGCACGGCGCTGGCCGGGCGCTGGCGCGGCGCGTCCGAGGGCACGTCGAGCCCGCGGCCGGGGCCGCTGCCCAGGGGCCGGTCCATCGCGGCGACCAGCGCGTCGCGGCCGGCCCGGATCGGGTCGCGGCCGGGGCGGCGCGCGGTGTCGGCCGCGCTGGGCAGGCCGTGGCCGCTGCGGCTGGGCGGCGGCGTCTGGCCCGCGGTCGGGTCCTGGCCCAGGATCTGGGTGGGACGCTCGGCGCACAGGTACTGCGCCATGTCGTCGTGCGGCGACACCGACTGCCGGTTGCGGTCGAGTTCCCAGATCGCCTGCGCGGTGGCCTTGCCCGACGGCCAGGTCGCCACGACGCGCCAGGTGCCGTCGTCGCGGCGGTACGCATCCCAGGAGATCTTCTCCGTGTCGATGCCGTGCTGGGCCAGCCGGCCGTCGACGACGTCGGCGAGGGTCGCGCCCTTGTCCGAGCTCTTCAGCCGGGTGCGCCGCGCGTGCTGGGCGAGCATGGCCCGCTCCTGCAGCACCGGGCCGGCGTAGCGCAGCACGCGGTCCACCGGCACGCCCGCGATGCGGGCCACGTCCTCGGCGCTCTCGCCGGAGCGGATGCGCGACTGGATGTCCCGCGGGGACAGCACGGTGGCCGCGTCGAAGGGCGACGCGGTGATGGTCATGGTGTGCGCGCCGGAGCCGCGGTCGGGGTGCGTCGCCGAGGCGACGCGATCGTCGATGGGCAGCGCGAGCAGACGACCGACCTCGTCCGCGAGCACGAGTGCCTGGCCGTCTTCGGAGAGAGCGACGAACCGTACGGGTCGCATCGTCAGCCTCCGTCCCCTGTGCCGGTCCATGCCGTGGCTGCCGGGGGGAGTTCCCGGCCACGGTATGACGTTCCCAAGAGAACACCGTACGCGGTGAAGGCACACCCGCGCACCCGCCACGCCGAGTCTGACGACACGCTCACATTCGCGTGCGGACATGTTCGGCGGTCCACCGTGGCCGGTCGGCCGCGTTCAGCCCCTGCGTACGGCCGCCAGCGAGGTGGCCAGACCGCGCTTGAGCCGCGCGCCGAGCGGACGCTCCACATAGCGGTGGATCAGCCAGGAGACGCCGAGCATCAGCGCGACGATCCCGGCCAGCAGCAGCCAGTGCGGCACCCGGTCGCGCAGCGCCACGATCAGCGTCTGCCCGATGGCCTGGTGGATCAGGTACAGCGGGTAGGTCAGCGCGCCCGCGACCGTCAGCCAGCGCCATCCGACCCGCTGGAACGCGCCGAGCGCGACCGCCGCCAGCAGGGCGAAGCAGCCGGTGACCAGGGCCGCCACGCTCCACCAGCTCTGCTGGAAGTGCTCCAGCGGGGGGTAGCCCTGCAGCCGGTACAGCGCGATCAGCCAGTTGACGCCGACCAGGCCCCACAGCAGCAGGTTCGAGCCGAACCGGTGGATCAGGAACAGCGCCACGCCCGCGACGAAGTACGGCGCGAACTGCGGCACGATCATGTTGTTGATCCAGCCCTGGTTCCAGGTGGTGGAGAAGACCGCGACCAGTGTCCACACGCCGCAGAAGTAGACGACGCGGCGGCAGGTCACGCCCAGCCAGACCACGATCGCGAAGAGCAGGTAGAAGCGCAGTTCCGCACCGAGCGACCAGTACGACCAGTCCTGGTCGGTCACGCCCAGCCCGCTCTGCAGCATGGTCAGGTTGACCAGCGACTCGGGCGCGGGCAGCGGCCCGCGCAGCGCCGGCCAGGCGGCGAGCACGGCGGTGGTCAGCACGACGCCGACCCAGTACGCGGGGAACAGCCGGACGGCCCGGGACGCGGCGAACTCGCCCAGGCTGCGGCCCCAGCTGCTCAGGCAGATGACGAAACCGCTGATGAGGAAGAACAGGTTGACGCCGAGCCAGCCGAAGGAGGCGACGGCGGCCAGCGGGCCGAACAGCGAGCCGGGGTCGACGCCCCACGGTCCGCGTACCAGATGATGGGCGACCACCAGCAGCGCCGCGGCCAGCCGCAGCCCGTCCAGGACCAGCAGCCGGGTCGGCGCGGGCGCGCCGTCGGGGCTCGCGGTCGGGGCGTCCGCGGGCGGGGCCACCGGCCGGCCGGCCGTCGGGGCGTGCGCCGGCACGGACCGCGGTGGCGCGTCCAGCGGGATGGCCTTCATGACTTTCAGAACACGGGGACCCCCCGCTCGGGTTGAGACGTCGGTCGTCTTCTTGTCGATCGGTTCCGTCTGCGTCGACACCAGTGGGACCCCTTGCGCTGGTCGGGTGGGCTCGCTCTGAAGGCGGTTGCCCAGCCGTGCCGCTGGCTACACCCGGCGGAAGGGGCGAGCCTATCCAAGACACCTGCTTATCCGGGCAAATGCCGCATACATTCACCGGTACGCGGACAAAAATGCGGCGGAGCCCTTCGGGCCCCGCCGCATCAGCTGCGTGAAACGGTCTACAGCTGCTCGATCACGTAGTCGATGCTCGCGGTCAGCGCCTGCACGTCCGACGGGTCGATGGCCGGGTAGAGCGCCACACGCAGCTGGTTGCGGCCCAGCTTGCGGTAGGGCTCGGTGTCGACCACGCCGTTGGCGCGCAGGGTCTTGGCGATCGCGGCCGCGTCGACGCCCTCGTTGAAGTCGATCGTGGCGACCACGTTGGAGCGCAGTCCTGGGTCGGTCACGAACGGCGTCGCCACCGGCGACTTCTCCGCCCAGCGGTACAGGATCTCGGCGCTCTCGGCGGTGCGCTGCGCCGCCCAGGACAGGCCGCCCTGCGCGTTCATCCAGTCCGTCTGCTCGGCGGCCAGGAAGATGGTGGCCAGCGCCGGGGTGTTCAGGGTCTGCTCCAGCCGCGAGTTCTCGATCGCGGTGACCAGGTCCAGGAACGCGGGGATGTACCGGCCGCCAGCCTTGATCTCCTCGGCGCGCGCGATGGCGGCCGGGGACAAGATGGCGATCCACAGGCCGCCGTCCGAGGCGAAGCACTTCTGCGGCGCGAAGTAGTAGACGTCGCTCTGGGTCAGGTCCACGTCCAGGCCGCCCGCCGCCGAGGTGGCGTCGTGCAGGATCAGCGCGCCCGGGTCGGCCCCGGCCACCCGCTGCACCGGCACCGCGACACCGGTCGACGTCTCGTTCTGCGGGATGCCGTACGCGTCCACGCCCTCCTCGGCGACCAGGAACGCCGCGCTGCCCGGCTCACCCTTGTGCACCGTCGGCGTGCCCAGGAACGGGGCGTCCTTGACGGCCTTGGCGAACTTCGCGCCGAACTCGCCGAACGTGGCGAACTGCGCCCGGTCCTTGATCAGGGAGAACGCGGCGACCTCCCAGAAGGCGGTGGTGCCACCGTTGCCGATGATCACCTCGTAGCCCTCGGGCAGGCCGAAGAAGTCGGCCAGGCCCTGGCGGAAGCGAGCGACCTGGTTCTTCACCGTCTTCTGCCGGTGCGAGGTGCCGAGGAAGGAACTGGAAACCGCGCTGAGCGCCTCCACCGCCTGGGGCCGTACCTTGGACGGGCCGCAGCAGAACCGGCCGTCGACAGGCAGGAGCTCGGCAGGGATGGTGATCGGCGTCTCGGCCATGACATCAGTCCTTCAGGCGTGTCAGATCGTGCGAGAAAGCATCGGCGACGCTGCCAATGCCGCATTCTCCCACGTCAACGAGCCACCCCAGGGCTCCGTCCCACCCTTTCCCCCGTGACGGTCCTCACGCACGAAGGGCGCCCGTCGTGCGGGCCCCTCGACCAAGATCGCCCGACTTGCCGGGCATCAAGATCGCCCGACTTGCCAGGCAGGTGGGCGAAAGCGCGATCAAGATACGCACAAGTGCCGGGCAACTCGGACGATCTTGGATGCGCGAAGGGCGCCCGCGGAGCGGGCGCCCTTCGCGGCAGTGATGGGGTCAGTGGTGGCTGATGGCGTTCCAGCCCTCGACTTCCTGGGCCTTGCGGGTGCCGGGGCCGACGTATGTCGCCGACGGGCGGACCAGGCGGCCCAGCTTCTTCTGCTCCAGGATGTGCGCGGACCAGCCGGCCACCCGGGCGCAGGTGAACATCGAGGTGAACATGTGTGCGGGCACCTCGGCGAAGTCGAGCACGACGGCCGACCAGAACTCGACGTTGGTCTCCAGGACCCGGTCGGGGCGGCGGGCACGCAGCTCGGCCAGCGCCGCCTTCTCCAGCGCCTCGGCCACCTCGTAGCGGGCCGCGCCCAGCTCCTTGGCGGTGCGGCGGAGCACGCGGGCGCGCGGGTCCTCGGCCCGGTAGACCCGGTGTCCGAAGCCCATCAGCCGCTCGCCGCGGTCGAGCACGCCCTTGACGTAGCCCTCGGCGTCGCCGGAGCGCTCCACGCCCTCGATCATGTGCAGCACCCGCGAGGGCGCGCCGCCGTGCAGCGGGCCGGACAGCGCGCCGATGCCGGAGGAGATGCAGGCCGCGGCGTCGGCGCCGGTGGAGGCGACGACCCGGGTGGTGAAGGTGGAGGCGTTCATGCCGTGCTCGGCGGCCGAGATGAAGTACGCGTCGACGGCCTTGACGTGCCGCGGGTCGGGCTCGCCGCGCCAGCGCTTCATGAAGCGCTCGACGATCGTCTGCGCCTTGTCGATCTCCTTCTGCGGCACGGCCGGCAGGCCCAGGCCGCGGGCCGACTGCGCCACGAACGACAGCGCGGTCACCGACACCCGGGCGAGGTCCTCGCGGGCCTGCTCGTCGGAGATGTCGAGCAGCTGGCCCAGGCCCCAGTACGGGGCGAGCATGGCGACCGCGGACTGCACGTCGACGCGGATGTCGCCGGAGTGCACGGGCACCGGGAACGGCTCGGCGGGCGGCAGGCCCGGCCCGAACTTGCCGTCCACCAGCAGTGCCCAGACGTTGCCGAAGGAGACCTGGCCGATCAGGTCCTCGATGTCGACGCCCCGGTAGCGCAGCGAACCGCCTTCCTTGTCGGGCTCGGCGATCTCGGTCTCGAAGGCGATCACGCCCTCCAGGCCCGGCTTGAAGTCGGACATGTCGTTCTCCCGGTTCATCGACCTGAGGTTAGGTTCAGTTCGAGCAACATCTTGCCCCGCGGGTAACCGTTTGGCGACCCGCCCCGCACGCGCGGGAAACGTCTTCTTCGGCTGACGGCGGTTCTGTCAACGGGATTTCCACCGGCGGCGAGCTGGCACGACATGATTTCCACTGCTGACACGCAGCGCGACAGGATGACTACGTGACTTGGAGCACATCTTGACCACCGGCCCCTCCGCCGCCCCGCACGATCTGGCGCGCATGCGCCGCGAGTACGAGCCCGCCGGCCCGCACCGCCCGGCCGTGCGCGAGGAACCCCTCGTCGAGGAGCACCTCGCCGCCGACTGGCCGACCCAGTTCGGCCGGTGGTTCGCCGAGGCGGTCGCCGCGCAGCTGCCCGAGCCGAACGCGATGATCGTGGCCACGGCCGACCCGGACGGGCGGCCCAGCAGCCGCACCGTGCTGCTCAAGGGCTACGACGAGCGCGGTTTCGTGTTCTTCACCAACTACGGGTCGCGCAAGGGGCGGGAGGCGCTGGCCAACCCGTACGCCAGCCTGCTCTTCCCCTGGTTCGCGATGGGCCGCCAGGTGGTGGTCTGCGGCCGGATCACGCCGGTGGACCGGCACGTGAGCGAGGAGTACTTCCGGGTCCGCCCGCGCGGGGCGCAGCTCGGCGCGTGGGCCAGCGCGCAGTCGTCGGTGCTGCCCGACCGGCAGGCGCTGGACGACGCGTACGCCGCCGCCGAGCAGTCGTTCCCGGCCGAGGCCGAGGTGCCGCTGCCCGAGCACTGGGGCGGTCTGCGGGTGGAGCCGGAGACCGTCGAGTTCTGGCAGGGCAGGCGCAGCCGGCTGCATGATCGGCTCCGTTTCCGCAGGGACACGGCCGCCGGTGCGGACAGGTGGATCGTGGAGCGCCTCGCGCCCTAGAAAGCCATGTAGGGTGCGGGATCGTGACCAACTTTGCGCCGTCCGGCACCCAATGGACAATCGGCCACGGTGACCAGACCGCTACCGTCGTCGAGGTCGGCGGCGGTCTGCGCAGCTACTCGGTGGGCGGGGCGGAGATCCTCGACGGGTACGCCGAGGAGGAGCTCTGCCCGGCGGGTGCCGGGCAGCTGCTGATGCCCTGGCCGAACCGGATCCGCGACGGCCACTACCGCCACGGCGGTCAGGCGCTGCAGCTGCCGCTGAGCGAGCCGAGCCTGCACAACGCCATCCACGGCCTGGTCCGCTGGCTGTCCTGGCACCCGGTGCGGCAGGAGGACGGCCTGCTCGTGGTCGAGTGCGTGCTGGAGCCGCAGCTCGGCTACCCGTGGCGGCTGGCGCTGCGGGTCGAGTACCGGCTGGACGAGCGCGGCCTGACCGTGACGCACCACGTCGCGAACCGCTCGGCCGACACCGCGCCGTTCGGCGTCGGCACCCACCCCTACCTGCGCATCCCCGGCCTGCCGGTGGACGAGCTGACGCTGACCGTGCCCGCCCGGACCCGGCTGCTGGTCGACGGCCGCATGCTGCCCATCGGCGCGGCCAAGGTGGCGGGCGGCGAGTTCGACTTCACCGAGCCGCGGCGCATCGGCGCGCTGGAGCTGGACACCGCGTTCGGCGACCTGGTGCGCGACGACGAGGGCGGCTCGACGGTCACCATCAGCGTCCCGGACGGGCGCGCGGTGCACGTCTGGGCGGACCGCAACTTCCACTGGTGGCAGCTGTTCACCGCGCACACGCTGACCGGCGAGCGGCACCGCCGCGCGGTCGCGATCGAGCCGATGACCTGCCCGCCGGACGCGATGCGCTCGGGCCGGGACCTGATCGAGCTGGCCCCCGACGCGACCTGGCAGGGCACCTGGGGGATCCGCGCCGACCTCGGGGCCTGAGCGTGGAGTTCGCCGACGTCGTGCGCCGCCGCCGGATGGTGCGCCGGTACGACGCCGACCGGCCGGTGCCGGCGCAGGCCGTGCACCGGCTGCTGAGCCATGCCGTCCGGGCCCCCTCGGCCGGCTTCGCCCAGGGCTGGGCGTTCCTGGTGCTGGAGACGGCGGACGAGCGCGAGCGCTTCTGGGCGGCGACGTCGCCGCAGCCCGGCGCGCGGACGCGCTGGCTGGTGAACATGCGCACCGCGCCGCTGATCATCGTGCCGCTGTCGAACAAGTCGGCGTACCTGGACCGGTACGCCGAGGCGGACAAGGGCTGGACGGATCGCGACGAGGCCCGCTGGCTGGTGCCGTACTGGCACGTCGACACCGGCATGGCCACGCTGTTGATGCTGCTCACCGCAGTGGACGAGGGCCTGGACGGGTGCTTCTTCGGCATCCCGCCGCAGCGGCTCGACGCGTTCCGGGAGGCGTTCGCGGTGCCGGCGGAGTACACCCCGATCGGGGCGGTGAGCGTGGGCTACCGGGCGGCCGACCACCGCTCGGCGTCACTCGCCCGGGGGCGCAGGTCACTCGACGAGGTGGTCCACCGCGGGACCTGGGGATCGACCATCGAAGAGGCGCAGGCGTCGCCGGGTGCGCGCAACGTCGCCGACGGCGGTTAGGCTGAGCGCACTCGGTTTCCGGAGGGAGGGCAGGGCGCGTGATTTTCAAGGCGGTGCGCGACGGGCAGCCGTACCCGGAGCACGGGTACACCCTCAAGCAGTGGGCCGAGATCCCGCCGCGGCCGGTGTCGCTGAACCAGCTCATCACGATCAAGCTGGAGATGGCACTGGACCGGGTGCTGGCGGAGGACTCGACGTTCTACGGGGACCTGTTCCCGCACGTCGTGCAGTGGAAGGGCGAGCTGTACCTGGAGGACGGCCTGCACCGGGCGCTGCGTGCGGCGCTCCAGCAGCGGCACCAGATCCACGTCCGTGTTCTGGTGCTTAGCTGAATTGCCGTTAAGGTGAGCCGGTGACGACTCCGGTGCTCCCCCTCGACCTGCTCGACCTGGACT
Organism: Catellatospora sp. NPDC049133; assembly: GCF_040648455.1. Classification (NCBI taxonomy): domain Bacteria; kingdom Bacillati; phylum Actinomycetota; class Actinomycetes; order Micromonosporales; family Micromonosporaceae; genus Catellatospora; species Catellatospora sp. NPDC049133. The sequence continues at coordinate 97,871 of NZ_JBEZDT010000008.1, read as the reverse complement.
CGCTGCTCACCGACGAGGAGCTGCAGATCCGCACCGTGGTGCGGCGCCTGGTCGACGACAAGGTGCGCCCGCATGTGGCGGGCTGGTACGAGACCGGCCACGTCCCGGTGCGCGAGCTGGCCCGCGACTTCGGCGCGCTGGGGTTGCTCGGCATGCACCTGGAGGGCTACGGCTGCGCCGGGTCGTCCGCGGTCGCATACGGGCTGGCCTGCCTGGAGCTGGAGGCGGCCGACTCGGGGGTGCGCTCGCTGGTGAGCGTGCAGGGCTCGCTGGCCATGTTCGCGATCTGGAAGTACGGCTCCGAGGAGCAGAAGCAGCGCTGGCTGCCCGGTATGGCCAAGGGTGAGCTGATCGGCTGTTTCGGGCTGACCGAGCCCGACCACGGCTCCGACCCGGCGAACATGGCCACCCGGGCCCGCCGCGACGGCGACGGCTGGGTGCTGCACGGCGGCAAGATGTGGATCACCAATGCGCCGGTGGCGGACGTGGCCGTGATCTGGGCCCGCACCGACGAGGGCGTACGCGGCTTCGCGGTGCCGATGGACACGCCCGGCGTGACCGCCAAGGAGATCACCGGCAAGCTCTCGCTGCGCGCCAGCGCCACCGGCGAGATCGTGCTGGACGAGGTGCGCCTGCCCGCCGACGCGATCCTGCCCGCCGCGGCCGGCCTGAAGGCCCCGCTGAGCTGCCTCACCGAGGCCCGCTACGGCATCGTCTGGGGTGCGCTGGGCGCGGCCCGCGACTGCCTGCACACCGCGATCGAGTACGCGGGCACCCGCACCCAGTTCGGCAAGCCGATCGCGGCCTTCCAGCTCACCCAGGCCAAGCTCGCCGACATGGCCCTTGAACTGCAGAAGGGCTTCCTGCTGGCGCTGCACCTGGGCCGGACGGCCGACCGGGGCGGGCTGCGTCCGGAGATGGTCAGCGCGGGCAAGCTCAACAACGTGCGCGAGGCCATCGCGATCGCCCGGCAGTGCCGCACCATCCTCGGCGCCAACGGCGTGTCCGGGGAGTACCCGGTGCTCCGCCACGCCAACAACCTGGAGAGCGTGCTGACCTACGAGGGCACCTCGGAGATCCACCAGCTGGTGCTCGGCCAGCGGCTCACCGGCATCGCCGCCTTCGCCTGACCCTTTCCCGGATATCGCGTATCGGTCCGACCGCAGAGGGTGCTTGTTGTCGGCGTCGGGTAATACCGTGGTGTCCGTACACCCCAGCGGTCAGACAGGAGACGTCACATGGGCGCCGCCGACGAGCCGACGCAGAACCTGCCGGAGTTCAAGCCCGGCCGGTCCCGGCCGACCGAACCGCTGCCCCGGCAGCGACCCGACGACGAGGACCACGAGCCGGTCGCGCCACCGCGCCGGTCGGGATTCGCCCGCGCGCTGCTGAGCCTGGTGGTCGTGCTCGGCCTGCTGGCCGGCGGCTACTTCGGGCTCACCGCGGCCGGGCTGATCCCGAAGTGGAGCAACCCGTTCGCGGAGCGCACGACGGACAACACGCAGCCGCCGCTGCTGCTGTCGATCAAGGACCTGAGCCGGTTCGTCGCCGCCGAGGGCAACTTCGAGGTCATCGTCGACCTCAAGCAGGACCGCAAGTTCATCCCGGACTGGCTGCTCAACCAGCGCACCCTGTTTGTGGCCGCGGGCACGGTCGAGGCGTACGTCGACTTCGCCAACGTGTCCGACGACAAGATCGTCGTGTCGCCGGACCGCAAGTCGGTGACGATCACGCTGCCGCCGCCGACGGTCGCCGAGCCGAAGCTCGACCTGGACCGCAGCTACGTCTTCGCCGAGGAGCGCGGCCTGATCAACCGGGTCGGCGAGTTCTTCGACGGCGACCCCAACCGTCAGCAGGAGACCCTGCTGAAGGCGGAGCAGGAGCTGGCCGACGCGGCGAAGAAGAGCACGCTGCAGCAGCGGGCCGAGGAGAACACCCGCAAGATGCTGGAGAGCATGATGCGCTCGCTGGGGTTCACCACGGTGACGGTGATCTTCGACGGGGCGTGATGTCAGGCCCGGTCGCCGGGTGCGCCCGCCGGGCCCAGTATGCGGTTCAGCAGGTTCGCGGTGGCGCGCTGGATTCGGGAGTCGCGGTAGCCCCGGCGGTTGAGCGCCAGCGGCCAGTTGAAGGTGCCCGCGCAGAACACCACCGCGCCTGAGGCGGCCTCGTACACGCTGGTGTTCTGCACGGCGGGCTTGCCCTTCGTGGTCATGTACGGCGAGGCGGTCAGCAGGGTCTGCACGCCGTCGGCGAACGGGAAGCGGGCGTCGCGGCCGTCCGCCTCGCCACCCACCAGCCTGCGGAGCGCCATCCCGTCCCGGACCCCCGTGCCCTGCCACATCCAGTGGTCGGCCTGCTGCACGATCAGCGGCGCGGTTTTCGCGACGACGCCGTTGTACTGCACACCGAGCAGCCGCTGCTCCGCGTCCTGCGGGCCGAGGGAGCGCCAGGTGACGGTCGCCTGGCGCGTCGGCGTGCTCGGATCCTCCTGCATGCTCTTGTAGCAGGTGATGGTCCGGTTCGGCCGTCCGTCGCCGGGTTCGTAGCGGATGTTCCAGTAGATGTTGTTGGCGGCGAGGAAGGCCAGGCTGGTCCCGCCGGCCACCGCGGTCTCGGTGACCGCTCGCATCTGCGCCGACCAGTACTCGTCGTGCCCTGGGAAGATCAGCCCCGCGTGCCGGAGCGGATCGACCCGCCCGAGATGCAGGTCCACGCTCGTGGCGTACGTCACGTCGTAGCCGCTGCGCTCGACCCACTGGATCAGGTCGTAGTCGGTGTCGAACAGGTAGGGCAGCCCGGAGCCGCTGTAGGGCCGGTCGAAGGAGACCTTGCGGGACCGCTCCTCGTTGCCGAGCACGCCGTCGAGCCGGTAGCCCTGGTAGAGGTTGCGCCCGAGGCGGCCGTCGCGCGGCCAGGGGTTGTAGGCCTGGTACGTGGAGAACGGCAGCACGACGCAGAGGTTGCCGCTGCGGCGTTCGTCGCGGACGACGAAGACGGTGTGGCTGCGGTGGTTCGAGGCGGTGGTGAACACCGCCACGTACATGCCGGAAACCCATTCGGCCGGCACCTTCAGGGTCCACGCCGCCGGCCAGTCGCAGTAGACGATGTTGGTCTTGACCGCGCGTTCCGCCTCCGGCTGCGGCCTGCCGTTCAGGACCGGGCTGCTCATCATGTGCCGGGCCCCGGTGCCCCCGTAGTGGCCCAGCCGGAACACCTCGATCCGGTACGGCTCGGCGTCGCCCACGTGGACGTGGAAGTCGATCGACTCGCCGAGGCCGACGCTGGTCTCCGAGGCGTAGGCCGCGATCTGCTGCTGCACGTCGTCGGCGCTGCGGAAACCGGGGTCGTCGGCGAGCCAGCGCTTGCCCACGGAGCGGCTGTTCTCGGCGGGGATCGGGTTGGCGGTGCGGGGCGCCTGGGTGCGGGTCGGGGCGGGCATCGGAACCGGGGGCGCGATCACGGGTTCGCCGGTGCGCTGCTGCGGCACCCCGGCGCCGTTGGGCTTGCCGGGGTTTTCGCTGCAGCCGGCCAGCACACCGGCGGCACCCGCGGCCAGCCCGATGGCGGCACGACGCGAGACAGAAGGCATGACGAAACTCCCCCGGGGCGACGTCACCGGGACCGTGCTCGGTGACCGTCCGCTCGGGTGGAGATGTTCGCCGATCATTTCGTCGGACGGGGGTGCCGAGGGGGAGGTCGGGGGGCGCGGAACCGGTTTCCGCGAAGAGTACTCGGCTGACGGCCCGCCCGGTAGTAGAGCTACTGTTGACCGTCCGTTCCAGCGTCGGAAGGCACCTCCGTGATCAGCGTGTTCGACCTCTTCAAGATCGGGATCGGGCCCTCCAGCTCGCACACGGTCGGGCCGATGCGCGCGGCGAACCGGTTCGCGACCGGCCTGAAGGCGGACGGGCTGCTCAGCGGCGTGGCCATGGTGCGCGCCGAACTCTTCGGCTCGCTGGGCGCGACCGGGCACGGGCACGGCAGCGACAAGGCGGTGCTGCTCGGGCTCGCCGGAGACGACCCGGAGACGGTCGACACCGCCACCGCCGACGCCCGGTTCCGTGAGATCAAGGCCGCGGGCCGGGTCCGGCTGCTCGACATCGAGGACGCGAGTTTCGAGCTGACCCTGCACCGCCGCCGCTCGCTGCCGTACCACCCGAACGGCATGACGTTCGCCGCGTTCGACGCGGCGGGGACGTGCGTGCGCGAGCGCACCTACTACTCGGTCGGCGGCGGCTTCGTGGTCGACGAGAACGCGGCCGGGGCAGACCGGATCAAGGTGGATGACACGCCGGTCCGCTTCCCGTTCCGGACGGGCGTCGAGCTGCTGCAGCTCGCCAAGGACACGGGCCTGCGCATCAGCGACATCGTGCTGGCCAACGAGCTGTCCTGGCGCTCTGAGGCCGACGTGCGGGCGGGGCTGCTGCACATCTGGCAGGTCATGCAGGACTGCGTGGAGACCGGCTGCACCGTCGAGGGCACCCTGCCCGGCGGGCTGAAGGTGCGCCGGCGCGCCGCCGAGCTGCACCGCACCCTGTCGAAGGAGCACTTCACCACCGACCCGCTGCGGGTCATGGACTGGATCACGCTGTTCGCGCTCGCCGTGAACGAGGAGAACGCCGCGGGCGGCCGGGTGGTCACCGCCCCGACCAACGGCGCGGCCGGCATCGTGCCCGCGGTGCTGCACTACTACGCGCGGTTCGTGCCGGGCGCGAACGACGACGGCGTGATCCGGTTCCTGCTGACCGCCGCCGCGATCGGCGTGCTGTTCAAGGAGAACGCGTCCATCTCCGGGGCCGAGGTCGGCTGCCAGGGCGAGGTCGGCTCGGCCTGCTCGATGGCGGCGGCCGGGCTGGCCGAGGTGCTCGGCGGCACGCCGGAGCAGGTGGAGAACGCGGCGGAGATCGCGATGGAGCACAACCTGGGGCTCACCTGCGACCCGGTGGGCGGCCTGGTGCAGATCCCGTGCATCGAGCGCAACGCGGTGGCCAGCGTCAAGGCGATCACCGCGGCCCGGATGGCGATGCGCGGCGACGGCAACCACTTCGTCTCCCTGGACAAGGTGATCAAGACGATGCGGGAGACCGGCGCCGACATGAAGGTCAAGTACAAGGAGACCGCACGCGGCGGCCTCGCCGTCAACGTGATCGAGTGCTGAGGAAGCCGCATTCACCCGTCTGAGCGCGGCCCGCGTTGTTAGCGTTGACGCGATACCGGACGCGGGCCCGCGCCGGCCCTGCCGCACGGGGGGCGATGCCGACGTGACGCTGCTCAGCCTGATCCTGCCCGCCTACAAGGTGCAGGGTTACCTGCGCGAGTGCCTCGATTCGATCCTGGACCAGGGCTTCGGCGACCTGGAGCTGATCGCGGTCGACGACCGGTCGCCCGACCACTGCGGCGAGATCCTCGACGAGTACGCGGCGCGGGACCCCCGGGTGAAGGTGCTGCACCTGGCGCAGAACGTCGGGCTGGGCGAGGCGCGCAACGCCGGGCTGGCGCGGGCGACCGGCGAGTACGTCTGGTTCGTCGACACCGACGACACGCTCACCCCGGGCTCGCTGGAGAAGGTCGCGCGGACGCTGCGCGAGCAGGCTCCGGACGTGCTGATCGTGGACTTCGAGCGCACCTACCCGATCGGCCGGCCGCGCCGCAGCAGGCTGCGCCGAACGCTCGCCGCCGCGGTCGGGCCCAACGGGGCCGATCTGCAGGCCCGCCCGGGGCTGATCAAGAGCATCCACACCGTATGGAACAAGATCGTCCGGCGGGACCTGCTGGCCAAGCTCGACCTGCGGTTCGCCCCCGGCTGGTACGAGGACGTCTCCTGGACGTACCCGCTGCTGGTCGGCGCGGAGCGGATCTACACGCTGGAGGAGGTCTGCTACGCCTACCGCCAGCGCCGCCAAGGCGCGATCACCCGCACCGTGAACCCCCGGCACCTGGAGGTCTTCACCCACTGGGAGCGGGCCTGGGAGCTGATCGACCGGCAGGGCGGCCGGGCCGACCCGGTGCGGCCGGTGCTGTTCGCGCGCATGATCTGGCACCTGATGCAGACCGTCGGCAACGCGGACCGGCTGCCGCCGAATCTGCGCAAGCACTCGTTCCTGCGCACCGCCGACATGTTCGCCCGCTACGTGCCCGCGGGCGGCTTCGCGCCACCGCGCGGCGCGGACGGGCTGCGCTACCGCCTGGTGTCGCGGCGAGCCTGGCGCTCCTACACGGCACTGCAGGCGGTGCGGCGCACTCAGTGCCGGGTGCGGGACGCGCTCACCGGGCGACGCGAGCGCCCAGGGCGCGGCGCCCTGGGCCTGCTCGCCCACGCCTACTACCGGCTGCAGCTGCGGCTGCCGCTCGACCCGAATCTGGCCGGGTACGCGGCGTACTGGTACCGCGAGGTCTCCTGCAACCCGGCAGCGGTCGAGCAGGCGGCCCGCGGCCTTGCCCCGCACATGCGCGGGGTGTGGGTGGTCGGCAGGGACGCGACCGGTGCGGTCCCCGCCGGCGCGGCGCACGTGGTCGAGGGCTCGCGGCCGTACTATCGGCTGCTCGCCCGGGCGAAGTACCTGGTCAACAACGTGAACTTCCCGGACTTCGTCCGCAAGCGGCCGGGCCAGGTGCACTTGCAGACGCACCACGGCACCCCGGTCAAGGCGATGGGCCTGGACGGGCAGCACTATCCGGCGGGCGCGCGGCACAACTTCGCGGCCCTGTTGCGCCGGTGCGACCGCTGGGACTTCAGCGTCAGCGCGAACGCGCACAGCACCGAGGTCTGGGACCGGGCGTATCCGTGCGCCTTCGAGGCGCTGGAGACCGGCTACCCCCGCAACGACCGGCTGGCCCTGGCCGGCGCGGCCGAGTCCGCGGCCGCGCGGGAGGCACTCGGCATCCCGGCCGACGAGACGGTCGTGCTGTACATGCCCACGTCCCGCCCGGAGCCGGGACGGCTGCCGGCGTTCGACGCGCCCGCACTGGCCGCGGCGCTGGGCCCGCACGGGCGGGTCCTGGTCCGCGGTCGGCACGTGGCCGCCGCGTCCGGTTCGAGCGACCAGGTGCAGGACGTGTCCGGACATCCCGCGGTGGAGGACCTCTACCTCGCCGCGGACATCATGGTCACCGACTACTCGTCGGCGATGTTCGACTTCGCGGTGCTGGACCGGCCGATCGTGCTCTATGCGCCCGACTGGGCGCAGTACCGGGCGGCCCGCGGCACCGAACTCGACGTGCTCGCCCACGCCCCGGGGCCGGTCGTCCGCAGCCTGCCGGAACTGCTGTCGCTGCTGCGCGACGGCCGCGCGGGCGAGCAGCGCGAACGCCGCAGGGCGTTCCGCGAGCGCTTCTGCGCCTGGGACGACGGGCACGCCGCCGAGCGGGTGGTGCGCCGGGTCTTCCTCGGCGAGCAGGTCACCCCGCCGCGACTCCCTGACCCCGTGCGGCACGTTCAGTAACTATTCAACTGCTGAAAGCGATTGTGTGGTCGCCTGGTGGCGGATGCGCCGCGCCGGGGATGACACCGGTCTTCCCGGATCTGGCTCGTGATCCGCTCCAGACCTCGCCGAATGCACCATCCGAAAAAGACACGGTGTGTTCGCGGACGATTTCGCAGCGTCGTGAACTGTGCGGTGGGCAAGGTAATACGTCCGTGACCGGCTGAACATGGAACGTTTACCCGATAGGAAGACGGGTTATTTTTCGAGAGTGTGTCCAGATTCGGGGCCGGATCGAGGGCTGTGGGAGGAGACGGTGACAACCGTCGCGCTCAAAGACGTCACCAAGGTTTTTCCAGATGGGACCGTAGCGGTCGACAACGTCAGCCTGGACGTGGCCGACGGGGAGTTCATGGTGCTGCTCGGCCCGTCGGGCTGCGGCAAGTCGACCGTGCTGCGCATGGTCGCCGGGCTTGAGGACCCCAGCAGCGGCGCCATCATGCTCGACGGCCAGCTGGCCAACCAGCTCCCGCCGCGCGACCGGCGCATCGCCATGGTCTTCCAGGACTTCGCGCTGTACCCGCACATGACCGTGGGCGAGAACATCGGCTTCCCGCTGCGGCTGTCCGGCATCGAGCCGGAGCCGCGGGCGGAGCGGGTCGCCGACGTGGCCAGCGCCCTGGGCATCGGGGACGTGCTCGGCCGCAAGCCGAGCCAGCTGTCCGGCGGCCAGCGCCAGCGGGTGGCCATGGGCCGTGCCATCGTGCGCCGCCCCGGCCTCTTCCTCATGGACGAGCCGCTGTCCAACCTCGACAGCGGCCTGCGTGCCGAACTGCGCGCCGAGATCTCCGGCCTGGTCCGCGAGCTGGGCGTGAGCACCGTGTACGTGACGCACGACCAGGCCGAGGCGCTGACCATGGCCGACCGGGTCGCCATCATGCGCAAGGGCGTGCTGCAGGACGTGGGCACCCCGACGCAGGTGTACGGCAAGCCGGCCACCCTCTATGTGGCGGCCTTCCTGGGCAGCCCGCGCATGAACCTGCTGGAGGCGTCGGTCTACGTGCACCTGGACCGCTACGTCCAGCTCAACCTGGGCGAGCAGTCGCTGTACCTGAAGTGGGACGACATCCGCGCCCGCGCCGTGTCGCACTTCCACGGCGAGCGCATCGTCATCGGCGTACGGGCCGAGGCCCTCACGCCGGTCGCCCCGGACACCCCGGGCGACGTGCTGCAGGGCCGCATCCGCTACCTGGAGCACCACGGTCACGAGTCGCTGGCCTTCGTGGACATCGGCGCCACCGCGGTCGTGGTCGACGAGATCGGCCGGTCCGCGGCCGAGGCCGAGGAGCACGGCTCCCGGCTGCGCCGCTTCGGCCACGTCATCAACCGGATGAAGGGCCGCTCCAACGGCGCGGCGACATCGGTGGTCGAGCGGCCGTCCCACCGCGAGCGGGAGAGCGTTCTCTCCGATCCGGGCCGCCACCACCGGCGGGCTGCCGAGCTGGCGGTGCGGCTCGCGCCGTACCCGCAGATCGCCTCGGGCCACCCGTTGTCCATCGCCGTGCGCATGGACGCGCTGCACTTCTTCGACGAGCGCGGTGACCGGATCGACGTCGGCTGGCGCTGACGGGTCACCCCGTTCCCGCCGGGGCGTCGCGGCTTCATGATCGCCGTTTCGAGTCCAAATCTGGGGTCTCACCGCAGATTTCGACCCGAGACGGCGATCTTTCTTTCCGCCTTGCCCGCATAGTTACCGATGGGTAACATGCGGGCATGACGATCGACGCCAACGCCGTCGCCGAGGGCCTGCTGGCCACCGTGCCGTTCGCGCGCACCATCGGCACCCGGTTCACCGAGATCACCGTGGACGCGGACGGCGTCCGCGCCGTCGCCACGCTGCCCGACGACCACGCCACGCACAACCATGTCGGCGGCCCGCACGCCGGCGCGATGTTCACCCTCGCCGAGACGGCCTCCGGTGCGATCGTGCTCGCCGCGTTCGGCGACCAGCTGCACCGGGCCACGCCGCTCGCGGTGCGCGCGGAGATCGCGTACAAGAAACTGGCGATAGGCGAGGTCAGCGCGACCGCCACCCTGTCACGGCCGCCCGCGGACGTGGTGTCCGAACTGGATGCCGGACTGCGGCCCGAGTTCGAGGTGAACATCGTCATCACCGACGCCGCAGGAGTGACCACCGGCGAGATGACCATTATCTGGACCCTGCGCCCGAACCGCTGAATCTCTCGGCTGGGCGCGCATCCCGTTCCCGGCCGAGCCTGGCATCCGGCCGGGTTGGTGTGGTCGCGCAGCGCACCAAGATCGTTCGACTTGCCGGGCAGGTGTGCGAATGGGCGGTCAAGATACGCACAGGTGCCAGGCAAGTCGAACGATCAAAGCGTGGTCGAGGCGGGTCGTGGCGGCGCGCGCCCGGATCACGTGACCGCGGGTACGGCCGGAACGGTGCCCGCCGAGGTGTGGCGGGTGGTGCTGCGCAGACCCCAGCGGATGACGTGTGGTGCGACCAGCCCCGCCGCCGCGAAGATCGCTGCCAGGGCAGTCCAGCCCGGCGCGCCCCAGCCGATGACCAGTGCCGTGATCAGCGGCGGCCCCACCATGTTGCCGATCTGCCGCCCCGTCTGGTGGACGCCCTGATACTGGCCCTGGGCCCAGTCCGGGGCGAGATCGAAGACGACCGCGAAGGTCGCACTCGACAGCCACAGCTCGCCCAGCACGTGCACCACCGACGCCCCCAGCACCAGCACCGTGACCAGCCATGACGGCCGCCCCGCGGACAGGCCGAACAGGACGCACGAGGCGGCCACGACCAGCGCCCCGCGGCGGGCCACGCCGACCGCGTCCGCCGCGGTGTGCGTGCCGCGCGACGCCCACACCTGCAGGGTCACGCAGCCGATCGTGTTGACCAGCAGCGCCGCGGAGACCAGCGCGACGGACGCGCTCGTGTACGCGACCAGCCACAGCGGCAGCGCCAGGCTCAGCACCTCGTTGTAGAGCGCCGCGACCACCCCGTCGAGCAGCGCGAACGTCAGGAACGGGCGATCGCGCAGGGCGACCATGCGCGGGCTGCCCGACGGGGCCGACGCGGGTGCCACGGCCGCGACGCGGGTGACGACGGCCGCAGCGAGCAGGAACGTCACCGCGTTGCCCAGCAGCACGGCCAGGTAGCCGGCGCGCACGTCGAGCAGCAGCGGCAGGCCGCCGGCGAGGGTGCCCAGCGCGATGCCGGCGTTGTTCGTGGATCTGATGAAGGCCCTGGTGCGCACCCGCTCGCCGGGCGGCACCGCGCCCGCGATCATCGCCCCGTTCGCCGCCTTCACCGTCGCGTCGGCGACGGCGATCACGCAGGCGATCAGCACGTACGACCAGAGGTGGTGGACCTGGGTCAGGCCGGTGAAGCAGGCGGCGAGCACGATCAGCGCCGCGATCTGCACCTGCTTCGGGCCTCGGCGGTCGGCGAGGTAGCCCATGGGGGTGGTCAGCACCATGCCGGCCAGGGCGGCGGCGCTCAGGCCGATCGCCACCTCGGCGGGGCTCAGGCCGACCGAGCGGGTGAGGAAGAGCGCGCTGGTGGTGAGGTAAGCGCCGTTGCCGAAGGTGTTCACCAGGGTGGCGAACATGAGGACGCGAGGGGTGCCCGGGGCGGGGAGGAGCTTGCTGATCACGCTCTGGATTCAACAGTACGTACGTACGGTTTGTAAAGCGGGAGGGGCTTGAGCAGGGTGGAGAACACGGCGGAGCGCCCCGACGACCTCGTACCGCGAGATGTCGCGCCAGTCGCTAGACTGTGCACTCGCGCCCTCGTAGCTCAGGGGATAGAGCAACGGTTTCCTAAACCGCAGGTCGCAGGTTCGATTCCTGCCGGGGGCACCTCGATGATCAGGCATTTCCCCTTCCGAACCGGGAAGACTCACGTCGGCCGATCGGCGACATGCGCAGCCGCGGGCCACCTGTGCCGCCGTTGTAGCTTTCGCGACGGATTTACAGATCGCCACCAAACCGTAGTAGCGGCTTAGTAGACGGCGTTGCGCTGCGCGTACGCGTAGACCGATATTGGGCTCGGCAGGTCTATGACAGTCGAAGCCTCCCGGTTGCGGCGCGCACTGCCGAGCCCGAGCGCGACGCGCTTCAGCCGCGGATGCCCGACCAGCGCTCTGAGCGCCGTCACCGGTATGCGTCCTTGGTACAGGCCGAGCTCTTCCAGGCCTTCTGCCCGAGCAAGGCCCGCCAGCGCATCCTCCGTGCGCATGCTGGACAGATTATCGAGATCGATTCGGAACAGGTTTCTTGAGGCTGAGAAGTTCGGCATTCGTTCCACTGCTTTGAGGGTGTCCAGCCAGAGCCATCTGAGTTCTGGCAGCCGCGCGAGCGCATCGAGATCGGCAACTCCGCGGACCCTCCAGAGCATGAGTTGTCTGAGGCCCTGGAATCGGCACACCCAGCTCAGCTCGTTGATCGAACCGAGTCTCAAGTTCAGCTCTTCAAGATTCGGCAGCTCCACGTCTCCCAGTAGTTGATCCACCGGGAGTCCTCGCAGCGACAACGATCGAAGATCCGGATTGCCGTTGACCAGCTCGGCGAGTCCTCTTCGATGCCCCGCCACTCCCAGTCTGCGCAGCCCACGCAGCCGGAGTGGGCGCAGATCGACCATCCCGTGCGTCTCGCCGAGGACGAGTGATTGGAGATCCGGCAGCAGTTCGCTCAGTGCTGAAACGTCGGTGAGACAGTGCTGGTCCAAGCTCAGGCGACGCAGATGGGGGAGGTGGCGGAGGAAATCGAGGCTCACCGGCCCGTAGACGCCGTAGGCCCGCAGTTCGACGTCGGGAAAGCTTCGCGTCAGCTCTCCCAGCGCCCCGAAGTCGTCATCTGTCAGGGGATCGTTGAACTGGATCAAGTGGGCGGCTGGAAGATCTTGTTTGAGGGCGGCGACATCGAGTGGCGAGCTGACCTCCACAACGCCGGATGCCTTCAGCAGGCCACCCACAGTCACATCAGCCGTGTCGCGTTCCACAGCGACAACCTAACGCGGCTGGCCGCGATACAGCAGCGGAGTACAGCAACGCAGCCAACCACCGTTGCCCTTCATCGCGCCGCGTCACGCGCCCGGGTTCGTAACCGCCCTTCCTCGACCGTACTGCCATTAGTCCGTAGGTTCAGAGCCAGGGCACTTCTCAGATCAATCTGCTGACGGCCCGCGACGCCAGCCTGATCATGCATCCGAAAGCAGCCGAACTGCCTAGTCGATGTCCGGGGTCGGCCAGTCTTCGCCGAGCGTCACGGTCAGGCGGCCGTTCTGAACGGTCACTCTGTTGTCTGGGTCGCTCGCCACAGCTTCAGCGAAGGCGTCGGGCTGGGTCTCGCCTAGGAGAAAGACGAAGTGCAGGGTGAACGGCGACCACCACTCGTTGGGGATTCCGTCGGAGTCGAGCTGATAGTTCGCCCTCCACGCCGCGTCGCAGAGCACGGCGACGAAGATGCCCAGGAAACTGACTCCGTGCAGATCGTCGGCGTTGTCGATGAGCACGGCGATGTCCCTCGTATCGCTGCCGTGGCCGTGCCAGTCGTGCAGACAGTCCACCAGCGCATGCCAGTTGTGGCCGAAGTATCCAGGAAAGGACAGCTCGCGAGCGAAGGCGGCGAAGAGCGAGGCCGGTTCTCGCAACTCGTGGCCGTCCAGCCGGAACACACGCCCGCCCTGCGCCTGAAGCTTGGCCGTTTCGACACCTACCCAGGGGTCGGCTTCGAGAGTGAAGACGACCCACGGCGGTCGGCGCTCGGTGAGCGTGAAGGCGTTCATACCCGGATCCTCACATGAGGCGTACTGGCCGTAGCCGGACCGCAGGTCGCGGGTTCGATTCCCGCCGGGGACACCGGGTCAGACCACTGATCAACGATCGCCACCTCTCGTCCCTTAATTCGCGTGCGGGTCGCCGGACCCGGCGGGCATCCTGTGCGGATGGCCGCCTTCGACCATGAGCGGGACAGGCACCGTCTCGACTACCGCCTGCTGACGCAGTCCCCCATCGCCCGGGTCGGTACCGCCGATGTGCTGGCGGACGTGATGGGCTGGCTGCGTGGCGAGGGATACCACCTCATCGAGATCGAGGCCTCTTGGCTGATCTCCGCACACATGTTCCGCGACCTGACCGCGATGTCATGGAACGACTGCCCGTCCGACAGCTGCTGGCAGTGCCTCGGCGGATCGGTGGGCGGGATCCTCGCAGACGCTCCTGTTGAGGCCACCGGGGTCGTCCTTGTGCTCAAGGCATTCGGCGTCTACGCCGCGCGCCGATACAGCGATGCCATGACCCTGCTCGACACAGTGGCGGACTGCGCCTGGCGCGCGATGACACACGGCCGCCGTGCGCTCTGCCTGGCCCACATCGAGGCGGCAGACATCCCGCTGCGGCGGTCAGGCTGGTTCATGGAGGGCAACGCCGAGTGGGCCTGGGGGGACCACCTCGCCAGGCTGAAGCAGCAGAACTGAACTGCTCGTGCCGTACTGGCCGAAAGGCATCGGCACGAGGTCGCGGAGGTAGGCGAGCGCCGGAATCCGCCCAGGAGCACCGCCGAGCACGTCCAGCAGCAGTTCGAGCATCCCGCCGTCGTAGCGCTCCACCGAGCGCATCGGGATGTCGGCCACGACGCAGGTCCAGGTGTCCGGGTCGGCGGCGGTGATCTCCCAGCACAGCTCGTACGCGCCGTTGACCGTGCCCCACGCGAACAGCTCGCCGGGCTGGTTGCCGAACCGGGGGAGATCCGGTTCGTCGTTCGCCGCATCGTTGCGGGCCATCAGTTGTTCGACGTAGGCGCGAGTGTCACAGAGGAGGAAGAACTCGGGGTCGAACGGGTGGAACACTTGCACCATGCCGAACGCGCCGGGCGGGAACAGCTCGGCGTAACTCTTGAAATCAGCTGGTAAGGCATGGCTGAAAGCGATCTCCAGCGCCCGCCAGTTCGGCAGGTGTGGCCAGTGACCTGTCCAGCCGGTCAACCCGGCCAGCTGAGCGGCGCGCGTGCGGTGGACGGTCACGTACGGCATCCGGGTTCAGGGCGTGGGCTGCGGTAGGGCCGCCCGTCGGGTCAACTCCGCGAGCAAGACGGTCATCTCGGCGTCGGTCAGCGCGATCATGCCCGTCCGGACGCCGGTGCCGACGAAGGCCGGAGTGGGATAGCGCCGTCCGTCTCGCAGGTCCACCCACAGCACCCGGGACTTCTCCCGGTGCGCCCGGATGGTGAATGCCTCCACGCGGTCGTACGGAATCTTCAGGGGCTGATTTCCCACGTGCAGATGGAGCGCCCTCTCGCCGGCGAAGACGCCCACGGACAACGCCTGCTGGGCGACCACCGCCATGACCACGAACGGGGTCATCATCCACGCCTCGGCGAGTTCCACCCCCGGATCGACCACCACGTTGATCCCCATCGCGACCGACAGCACGACACCGATCCAGTACGCCATCAACGTAAACAGCCGCTGCGGTGCGTCAGGTGTCAGGCGCTCGCTGCCTGCGGGAGTGAAAAGTGAGAACGCCACGGCCGAATTCTGGGCGACGAGGACACCAGGTGCCACAGCGATTGAGCCGTTGAGGCGGATTCGAGACCCGCTGTCGTCACCGGGTAATGCCCCTACAGCTCGTCCTTGATGGATTCGACAATCGTGTAGGTGGACTGTCCGCGGATCTTTCCGTCAGGTGTCACCTGCGTCGAGCTGCCGCGCCGTGGGCCGGCGGAAGACGCCGGCATCCGTTTCCCCGTCGCTCTGAGGTCCTGTGGGCGGACGGCGAAGCCCGCACCCAGGGCCTCGATCCAGACGCCGATGGCCGCCGACGGCGGGTCGCCGATCTCGCAGTGGCTGCCGTCGACCACGCCGATTCGGCCGGAGATCTCCGGATCGCCGCAGCCGGAAAGAACGGTCACTTCATCGCGGACCCGAAACGGCCCTGGGAGCGCGAAGTCCGCGAGCGCTGCCCGATCCCCCGTCGCCACGAGGAGCTCCTCGTCGTAGAGGCACGCGACCTCGTCGCCCGCGCTCCACACCGTGCATCGATAGCGCCCGTCCGGGTACTGGCGGACCTCCGTGACCGTCCCGCGCTGAGGTGCCTCCGGGAGGTCGTCCGCCGGGCGCGACGCCGGGATGCGAACCTCGACCACGTCAAGCACGCGAAGGCGTTGTTGTGGCACCGGATCTCCTGTCGTTCGTCATGGCACCAGCCATTGCAGCGGCAAAATACCGCAACACCGGAACATCAGAGCGGGGATTTCGGCTGTCGCTGGCACCCCCCCCGCAGCCGGATGGAAGGCGCTAGTGTCCCGCACGTGATCACCGTGGCCGAATGCATCAGCCGGAGTTGCACGACCGGATGGCTCGACAGGGTTCACGGCGAGCTGTGGTTGACGCCGGCAGGACTGGTGCGACGGCGTCTCAGCAAGGCGGCGTCGAGGGCGAACGGATTGGGGCCGACGGTCGCCGTGCCCCTGCCCCGCGCCGAGTTTCCCGAGGCCGCCCTCACCCGCGTCCTGGCCGAGCATGCGACGAACAAGGTCGTCACCTTCGAGTCCGTGGCCGGCGCACGCCTGGTCAGCGGGGTTACCGCAGACGGCCTGCGGCTGGTGCTGCGCGACGGGTCGCGCCACAAGCTGCTCTGGCTGACCCGGGACCCGGCGTACGGAATCCTCGCCGACGTTCTGCCGTCCGTACTCGGTGATCGCTTCGCCGGAACGCCGACCAATTGAGCCGGGGGAACACCTCCGGTGTTCCCCCGGCCGGGCGCGTACGTGTGGTCAGCGCTTGCAGGTGCCGGGTGGCAGGGTCGGCTGTCCCAGCTGCGCGATCTTTTGGCGCATCTCGGTCGGGGTCCCGAACTGCTTGAACTGCCCGCCCACCACGAGATCGACGTCGGCGGTCGCGCGCTGGGGGTCGAATTCGAGCTTGACGGGCTCCACGACCAGGTAAGCCCTCAGCAGCTGGGCCTCGCCGACGCTCTCCGGTCCGTACCGGAGGACGGCGACCAGGTCGCGGTACTCGGTCTCGTCGCCGACGGTGCCGACGGTGATCTTCCGGTTGCGGAGGTCGGCGGCGACGTTCTCG
Source organism: Catellatospora sp. NPDC049133 (assembly GCF_040648455.1). NCBI lineage: Bacteria > Bacillati > Actinomycetota > Actinomycetes > Micromonosporales > Micromonosporaceae > Catellatospora > Catellatospora sp. NPDC049133. The sequence continues at coordinate 81,341 of NZ_JBEZDT010000008.1, read as the reverse complement.
GCCAGGTCGGGCGTCTTGGTGCCGTTGAAGACGTTGACCAGCACCTGCGATTCCGAGACGGGAAGGGTGAGGTCGACCGGGATCTGACCGGGCAGGCAGCCGGGCGGCAGGGCCGCCGACGGGCTGGTCCCCAAGGCCGGCACGACCGGCGTGGCGGTGGGAGCGGTCACGGTGAGGACGGCCAGGACGAACGCCACCACGACGGCGGCGCCGGCGGTGACGGCGGCCAGCTGTACGCGGCGTCGGGCCTGCCCGCGGTCCCGGATCTCCTGCGCCGGCGGCGCGGTGACCTCGGGCGTCTCCAGCATGAGGGTGCCGGCCAGGGCGCTGCGGCCCCGGTGCAGCCACGATTTCACCGTGCCGACCGGGGCGTCGAGGTGCTGGGCGACGTCCTCGACCGACAGGTCCGCGAGGTAGTGCAGCACCAGCGCGGAACGCTGGTTCTTCGGCAGCCGCCGCAGGGCCGCCACGACCGCCACGTGGTCCGGGCTGACCTCTGCCGTGTGCTCCTCGCGCTGCCGTTCCAGGTAGGAGCGGGCGGTGCGCAGCCTGCGCCAGCGGGAGTTGGTCAGGTTGATGGAGACGCGGCGGATCCAGGCGAGCGGGTCGTGGTAGCCCGACACCTGGTGCCAGCGCTGCCAGGCCCGCGCGAACGCCTCCTGGGCGACGTCCTGGGCGGCCGGCATGTCCGCCGTGAAGGAGTAGACGAGCAGCACCGTGCCGGTGAAGTGGGCGTGGTAGAAGCCCTCGAACTCGGCTGCGGGGGTCGACGCCGTGGTGGTCATGTCCTGTACTCACTCCTCGGGGCGGCGGGAGGTTGCGCCGGTCGCCGACTTCCGTCAGTGGCACGCGGTTCTCGGGTACGTTCGCAGGGCTGACCGTAGGGGAGGTACGCCATGACCGCGCCGCAGTCGGCGCTGTACCTGGTGCACGGCGTCGATCGCGGGGAGGCCATGGCGAACTGGAGCCCCGATGAGGCGCTGCCCGCGATCGCGGGTGCGGGGCGTACCCCGCTGCTCCTCACCGAGGGCATCCTGTGGCTGCTGCAGCAGCCGGAGGCGCTGGAGCGCAACCGGTGCTTCTTGACATCTCCCCCAGCTGAAGCAGGGGGATTCGGCCCTCGCGGGTCGAACTTTCTGCTTCACAGCCCGTTGCCGACCTGGGTTACCAGCAAAGGGACGGTGTGCCGCCCATCGGTCTTACACAAGCTCCACAGACCTGACTTCCCGCCAGCCCGGCGGTAGGCCCGACCGGCTTGGTCTTCGCCAGCCAGGCCACAACAAATTAGCACACCTGTTCGCTGGGCGCGCGGACCCCGGCCCTGTGGATCAGCAACGGCACGGGCCGGGACGGCAGCGCTCGGCGGCACGCGCCGAAGGTCGGCTGGTGCTGGGCGGGCAACCGGCACACCTGGCTCGGCTTTGCCTCGGCGGCCGCGCGTACGCCACCGCCGGCCTGAGCCGTCAGACGGCCGCTTCGAGTTCGCGGTACTCGTTGTCGGTCAGGGTGATCTCGGCGGCCGCGATGTTCTCCTCCACGTGCGCCACGCTGGACGTGCCCGGGATCGGCAGCATCACCGGCGAGCGCCGCAGCAGCCAGGCCAGCGCGAGCTGGGCGGGGCTCGCCCCGTGCGCCTCGGCGGCCCGGTCGAGCGGGCCGCCGGGTTTGGCCAGCTCGCCGGTCGCCATCGGGAACCACGGGATGAAGGCGAGGTTCTGCTCCTCGCAGTGCCGCAGCACGTCCTCGGCGCTGCGGTTGGCGAGGTTGTACAGGTTCTGCACGGACACGATCGGCGCGAGTTCGCGGGACTGCACGATCTGCGGCACCGTCACCTCGGACAGCCCGATGTGCCGGATCAGGCCCTCCTGCTGCAGCAGCACCAGCTCACCGAGCTGGTCCTCCAGCGGCACCTTCGGGTCGATGCGGTGCAGCTGGTAGAGGTCGATGCGGTCCAGGCCCAGGTGACGCAGGCTCAGCATGCACTGCTGGCGCAGGTACTCGGGCCGCCCGACCGCTCGCCAGTCGCCGGGGCCCGCCCGGGTGAAGCCGCCCTTGGTCGCGATGACCAGGCCTTCCGGGTACGGGTGCAGCGCCTTCTTGATCAGCATCTCGCTGACGAAGGGGCCGTACGAGTCGGCGGTGTCGATGAAGTCGACGCCGAGCTCGACCGCGCGGCGCAGCACGCGGACGGCCTCGTCCGGGTCGGCCGGGTCGCCCCAGACGCCGGGGCCGGTGAGCTGCATCGCACCGTAACCGAGGCGGTTGACGGGCAGGTCGCCGCCGACGGAGAAGCGGCCCGAGGCCGCGGCGGGAAGGGTGCTCTGCGCCGCCATGAGTGCTCCTCGCCTGGTGATCGCGGGATGTCACGCCTTGACGATCAGCCTAGCCCGATCTGTTCCGGCAGGCCTGGCGAAGCGGGGAGCCCGGTCAGCCGCGGTCGGCCGGTGCGTCGAGCCGCTCGGCGCGGACGGCGGCCCATTCCAGGGCGTGCCGCACGCCGTCCTCGACGGTGTACTCGCAGCTGAAGTCGAGCAGCTTGCGGGCCCGGTCGACCCGGGTGTGCGCGCCGACGACGTCACCGGCGCGGCGGGGCGCGGCGACCGTCGGCAGGGGCACGCCGCGGACCGCGTCGAGCGCGTCGACCAGTTCGCGGACCGTGGTCCCTCGGCCGGTGCCGATGTTGACGGCCAGGTGCGACTCCGGCTCGCCGGCCAGCACCTCGTCGAACTGGACCAGCGCGGCGACGTGGGCGCGGGCCAGGTCCCACACGTGGATGTAGTCGCGGATGCCGGTGCCGTCGTGGCTCTCGAAGTCGGTGCCGGTGATCCGGAACGGTTCGCCGGTCTCCACGGCCTCGATCATCTTGCCGAGCGCGTGGGTGGGCCGCGGCAACTGCAGCCCGGTGCGCATCAGCGGGTCCGCGCCGATGGGGTTGAAGTAGCGCAGGGAGATCACGGCGAAGTCCTCGGCCGCGCACACGTCGGCCAGCACCGACTCGACCATGGCCTTGGTCCGGCCGTACGGGCTGACCGGGCCGATGGGCGAGTCCTCGTCGACGGTGAACTCGGGGCCGGGCTGGTAGATCGCCGCCGTGGAGCTGAAGATCAGGCGGCGGCAGCCGTTGCGCAGCAGGTGGTCGACGAAATCGACCGTCTTGGCGAGGTTCTCGCGGTAGTAGCGCAGCGGCTGGGCGACCGAGTCGGGCACGACGGTCAGGGCGGCGCAGTGCACCACGGCGAAGATGTCGGGGTGCTCGGCGAAGACACGGTCGACCAGGGTGCCGTCGGCGACGTCGCCTTCGAAGAACGCGCGGCCGGTGGTGAACTCACGCCGGCCGGTCGACAGGTTGTCCAGGATCACCGGGGTGATGCCGGAGTCGAGGCAGGCGGTGGCGATCGTGCTGCCGATGTAGCCGGCTCCACCGGTGATCAGCACCTTCAGGCCCCCGTGTGTGGGGGCACCCGGCACGCTGTCCGTCATCGTCTGTCCTGGCCCGTCGTCTCCCGCGGTCCGGCATGCCGGTGGCCGGCACCCGTGAACGCCGAAGTTAGCAGGCCCGTCACCGGCCAGGCAAACAGCTCGTGGAGCCATATCAGCGCCGGTCGATAGGGCTCGTCGGCGGGGATCTTGTGGCCATTTGGGGCTGGCGGCCGGTAGTGCGCGTCTGGCACCCTTTGCTGACGTGAGACATGAATCCCCCTCGCCCTCCCCTCGCATCTCGTTCGTCGTACCGGTGTACGGGGTGGAGAAGTTCCTGGGGGAATGCCTCGAATCGCTGCTCGCCCACCCCGGTGACGAGATCGAGGTCGTCGCCGTGAACGACGCCTCGCCGGACGGCTGCGGGGCGATCCTGGACGCGTTCGCGGCCCGCGACGCCCGGGTGCGGCCGGTGCACCTGACGGCCAACGTGGGCCTCGGGGGCGCGCGCAACGCGGGTCTGGCGCAGGCCAAGGGCGATTACGTCTGGTACATCGACTCCGACGACTGGGTGCCGGACGGGGCGGTCCGCGCGGTGCTCGACCGGCTCGCGCTGCACAACCCTGACGTGCTGATCGTCGACCACGCCGAGGTGTTCGGCGACGGGACCGTGGTGCCCCGGGTCTCGGCCGGCCTGCTGGGCGACGCCCCGACGCCGCTGCACCTGTCGCGGCGGCCGGAACTGCTGCGGCTGGCCCAGTCGGCCTGCACCAAGATCGCGCGGCGGAGCTTTCTGGAGGAGAACGGCCTGCGCTTCCACGCGGGCTGGTACGAGGACGCGGCGTACAGCCACCCGCTGCTGATGGCGGCGGGCACCATCGACGTGCTGGACGTGGTCTGCTACCTGTACCGCCAGCAGACGCCCGGGGCGATCACCGCCTCGGTGTCCGACCGCCATTTCGAGGTCTTCGGCCAGTACCAGCGGGTCTTCGACGTCATGGAGAAGTCCGGCGGCGCGCTGGAGCAGTTCCGCCCCGCGCTGTTCCGGATCATGCTCGACCACTACCTGGTGATCATCGGGCATGACCGGCGGCTCGGGCAGTCCATGCGCAAGGCCTTCTTCCGCCGCATCGTCGAGGACTACCGCCGCCGGCTGCCCGACGGCGGTTACCTGCCCCCGGGCGGCCTCGGCGGGCTGAAGCACCGGCTGGTCCGCTACGACGCCTACGGGGCGTACACCCTGCTGCGGCTGGCGCACCGGCTGACCTCGCAGCGGATCGCGGCGTTGCGCGGCTCGCGCACGGCTGCCCCGGCGCTGCGCCTGCCCGTGCCGACGGCAGGTGTCGTCAGCGTCCCGCGCCAGCGCGCCGAGACCGACGCCGCGGTGCTCGACTCGACCCGCTGACCCGAGCGCTTCCACGAAGGCCGCCGCACCCCGACGGGGGCGGCGGCCTCGTCGTGTCGGCCACGCGAAAACGGCCACCGGACCCGGAACGCGAACCGGCCGCCACACCCCCGGAGGGCGTGGCGGCCGGTTTCGTCGGACTGGCGGGTCAGCCGCCGATGACGACGCGGTCGGTGCCGGCCCAGCGGGCCGGGTCGGTGACGCGGCGGCCGTCGACCAGCACCCGGACACCCGGCAGCTCGGCGGGGCCGAGGTTGCGGTACTCGGCGTGGTCGGCCTGGATGATCGCGGCGGTGACGGCCTCGCCCTGGTGCGGCGGCAGGCCGTGCGCGGCCAGCTCCTCGGTGGTGTACATCGGGTCGCTGACGAGCGGGTTCGCACCCCGGGCGCGCAGCGCCTCGACGGTCGGGAAGACGCCGGAGAAGGCGGTCTCCTTCACGCCGCCGCGGTACGCCGCACCCAGCACGAGCACGTTCGCGCCGGTCAGGTCGCCGTACGCGTCGGCGAGCAGGTTGACGGCGTACTCCGGCATGGCGGCGTTGGCCTCGCGGGCGGCGCGTACGACGGTGGCGGCCGGGTCGTTCCACAGGTACATCCGCGGGTAGATCGGGATGCAGTGGCCGCCGACGGCGATGCCGGGCGAGTGGATGTGGCTGTACGGCTGGGTGTTGCAGGCCTCGATGACCTTGGTGACGTCGACGCCCACGGTGTCGGCGAAGCGGGCGAACTGGTTCGCCAGGCCGATGTTGACGTCGCGGTACGTGGTCTCGGCGAGCTTGGCCAGCTCGGACGCCTCGGCGGAGCCCAGGTCCCAGACGCCGTTGGGCTTGTCGAGGTCGGGCCGGTTGTCGAAGTCGAGCACGGCCTCGTAGAAGCGCACGCCGTGGGCGGCCGACGCCTCGTCGACGCCGCCGACGAGCTTCGGGTAGCGGCGCAGGTCGGCGAAGACGCGGCCGGTGAGCACCCGCTCGGGGCTGAACACCAGGGAGAAGTCGCGGCCGGCGGTCAGGCCGGAGCCCTCCTCCAGCATCGGGGCCCAGCGGTTGCGGGTGGTGCCGACGGGCAGCGTGGTCTCGTAGCTGACCAGGGTGCCCGGGCGCAGCCCGGCGGCGATGGCGCGGGTGGCGCTGTCCATCCAGCCGAAGTCCGGCACACCGTCGGCGTCGACGAACAGCGGCACGACCACGACGACGGCGTCGGACTCGGCCACCGCGGCGGTCGTGTCGGTGGTCGCGGACAGCAGCCCGGCCGCCACGGCCTCCTTCAGCTTGACGTCGAGATCGGTCTCGCCGGGGAAAGGCACCGCACCGTCGTTGACCAGGCTCACGACCCGCTCGGAGACGTCGGCGCCGATGACCTCATGGCCCTTGGCGGCGAACTGCACCGCGAGCGGAAGGCCGATCTTTCCCAGGGCTACCACACAGATCTTCATGCTGTCTTTCTTCCTCAAGGTCAACACGGCCGCAAACGGCGGATGAGCTGGTCCATCCTGACAGGGGCCGGGCTCGGCGGCAAACGGCCGGTGGCTGCTGCCGACCCGCGCACCAGCAACGTCCTTGGATTCCGCTGGAGTCTACGGTATGGCCCCGGAGCGGGTCCGACGTCCGCGGGCAGGCAGCGCAACGGGTGGTTCAGTTCCCGGCGGCCGGACGTCCCGGCACCAGCCTGGTGTAGATGCCGTCCAGGACCTGGGCCTGTGCCTCCCAGGTCCAGTTCTCCAGCAGGCTGGGCTTGTCGTAGGCGGCCCGGTAGCGCTGCGGATCCGCCAGCACCTCGCGGACCGCCCGGACGTAGTCGGCGAGATCCTCGGCGCGGAAGACCTCACCCTGACCCGTCGCGCGGGTGGTTTCGGCCATCATGCGCACATCGCTGACCACCAGCGGCAGCCGGGCGTGCGAGTACTCGAAGAACTTCGTGATCAGCGCGATCTCGTGGTTGGGGTAGTGCAGGATCGGGATCACGCCGACGTCGGCTCCCGCGAGGAACCGCACGACATGCTGGTGGTGCACGTACGGCAGGGCGTGCACCCGGTCGGCGACGCCGAGTTCCCGGGCGCGGGCCTTGAGCTGCTGCAGGTACGGCGCGTTGGGCCTGGGCACGACGAAGACCGCGTGAACTCCGGGCAGTTGCGGCAGCGCCTCCACCATGATGCCCAGGCCGCGCTGCGGAGCGGCGGCGCCGCTGTAGACGGCGACGGGGGCGGCCGGGTCGATGCCGCACGACTCGCGCAGCCCGGTCGGCACCTCCTCGGTGGATCCAGGCTCGTCGCCGCCCGGCGCGTTGAGCACCACCTCGGGCAGACGCGGCAGCTTGTGCTCCCGCTGCAGCAGCTCGGCGAGGCCCTCCGACACCGTCACCACGGCGTCGGCGTACGGGGCGTACGTGCGCTCGTGCGCGAGTTGTGCCGGATGCCAGCGCGGATTGTTCATCCAGGGGTTGATGCCGGGCAGGAACTCGTGCGCGTCCCAGACGAGCTTCACCGGGTGGCCCGAGGCGCGCAGCCGCCGGGCCGCCCGCGCGCCGACGCCCAGCATCCGGAAGTCGTTGGCGTGGATCAGATCGGGCCGCAGGGAGTCGATGACGTGGCCGAAGGCGACCTCGAACGCCCAGAGCTGCGGGTCGAGCCGGCGCCAGGCGCTGTCGCCGAGCACGTTCTTGTACACGACCAGGGCCGTGTTGTCCCAGCCGCGCCGCATCCCGCGACCGACCTTCTCACCGGCCGTGCGGATGCCGTCCAGCCGCCGCTTCTTCGGCGGGGCGGCGGGAGCGGCGGCGACGGGCGCCGTGGCGGGAGCGGCGGCCGGCACGGCGGCGGGCGGCGTCGCGCCGCGCAGGCGGCGCTTCGCGCCGGAGGCCTTGCGGCGCACCCAGCCGTTGGCCCGCTGGCTGAACTTGCGCGGCATCGGCACCAGGCGTACGTCGGCCTCGCCGAGCTTCCAGGTCACCGTCTTCAGGCCGGGCGCCACACCCAGGAGCACGACCTCCCAGCCTGCGTCGGCGGCGGAGCGGGCCTGCTTCTGCACCCGCGAGTCGCCCTTGACGCCGTTGTCGACCAGCATCACCACCCGGCCCCGGAAGGCTCCGTTTCGCGCCACGCCCTGCTCCATGATCGCCCTCGCCACCGCATCGCCTACAGGCCGCTGACGAGTGTAGGTTAACCGCCCTGTCGGCCAGCACGGGTGCGAGTGGATCAGGGCGGTCCGGGTCGGGCGGAATGCCGGTACAGTCCGGTTTTTCGTGATCGACATCTCTGGTCGCCCGGCCGGCCGGCCCATAGGATGCACCGGTGCAAACTCCCCTCGTCGATGCCTCGCCGGTCACCACCCCCGCGCCGGTGGCGCGCGTGGCCACTCGGAACCACGGTCTCGACGCCCTGCGCGTCGCCGCCATCCTCGGCGTCGTGGCGATCCACGTCTTCGGTCTGATCGTGGGCAACGACGATCTGCGCGGCACCCTGCCGTGGTGGATCGCGACCGCCATCGACATGGGGGCCGTCTGGTGTGTGCCGGTCTTCATCATGATCAGCGGGGCGCTCGTCCTCGCCCCGCGGGCGCACGCCGACGGACCGGCCCACTTCTACCGCAAGCGGTTCGCCCGGATCCTGCCCGCGCTGGTGTTCTGGCACCTGGTCTATCTGGTGCTGGTGCGCATGATGATCCAGGGCGAGCGCCCCGGCCTGGGCCGGCTGGCCATCAACGTCATCGACGGCAAGGTCTACACCGCGCTCTACTTCCTCTGGCTGATCGCCGGGCTGTACGTGATCGCGCCGGTGCTGGCCGCGTTCCTCAAGGACGGCGGCGACCGCCGGGCGCGGATCACCGCGGGCGTGGCCGTGTTCTGGACCGTGGTGGCGTACATGATCCCCGGGGTGACCCAGCTGCTCAACCAGAGCCGGGGCATCTCGCTGGGCGCCTGGAACCGCTGGTTCCCCTACGTCGGCTTCTTCCTGGCCGGCTGGGCGCTGCGCAACGTGCTGCTGAGCCGGCGCGGCATCGCGCTGGCCGCGGTGGTGGCCCTGGTGCTGCAGGCCGAGGTCGTCTGGCAGTACGGCATCCGCCCCGAGTACCCGTGGCTGCAGGCCCTGCTGCCGGTCAACGCCAGCGGCCTGGTCACCACGATCGTCTCCGGCCTGTTGTTCGTCATCGCCGTGAGCCTGGGCGCGCGCTGGACGCTGTCCGAACGCGCGGGCGACCGGCTCCGCAAGCTCTCCGACGCGACGTTCGGCGTCTTCCTGGTGCACCTGCTCGTGCTCAGGGTCCTGCAACTGCTGGTGCCGGAGATCGGGCAGGGCACGTCGCTGGCGTTGACGGCCGGGGCGTACGCGGTGGTGGTGGCGGTCTCGTTCGTGCTGTCGCACCTGGCCGGGAAGGTGCCCTACCTGCGCACGGTGGTGTGAGCGCGGTTCGGGGCCGGGGCAGCTGCCGCCCGGCCAACGCTCGGAATGTTGGCTCGCAGATGCGGCGCGGCCCGGGGCAGAAGTGCCACCGGGCCGCGCCGTTCCTATCGGAGAGCTAGCGCAGGAAGGTCGCCAGCGCGGCGGCGGTGCGCCGCCCGTCGTGGACCTCGCGCGCGAACCGGGCCGAGGCCGCACCGATCCGGGCCGTGCCGGCCCGGTCGTCCAGCATCGACTCCAGCACGCTGATCAGGTTGTTCGGGTTGGCCGAGACGATCGGCAGGTCGGGGCCCACCGCCTGGGACACCCGCTCGCTGATGTAGGCGACCACCGGCTTGCCGGCGGCCATCGCCTCGCAGCCGAGCGTGCCGTAGGCGCCCGTGGTGAACTGGTCGAGCACGATGTCGGACTCCTTGACCAGGTCCTTCATCTGCTCCCAGGGGATGCCCTCGGCGAGCCGCAGGTCGATGACGCCTCGTTTGTGCATCCGGGTGAGGCTGGGCAGGATCCGGTCCGTGCCCTTGGTCCAGCGCTTGGAAGGTGCGTGCATCACGATCGGCCGCTTGCGCTCCATCACCGGTCGGTCGCAGGCCCACAGGTCGATGTTGATGACCAGCGGTGCCCAGGTCGCCGTCGGGAGATCTTCGACCAGGTCGGGAGTGGTGACGAACAGCGGCAGCCCGCACGACTCGGCGATCTTCCGGTTGCGCTCGGCACGCTTGGCGAGCTGGGCGGCGATGCCGGCCGGCGCGTCGCGGAACAGCGAGAACTCGTGGTTCTTCAGGTGCCGGCGCGGGTCGCGGATCTCGCTGCCGTGGGCGAGGACGGCCACCTGCACCCCGGCGCGGCCGAGCATGGCGAGGTCGCCCTCGATCGTGGTGCCGTTGAGGTGCCCGAAGACCGGCATGAACGCGTCGACCAGCACGTGCGTGTAGCGGCCCAGCACCCGGTGGATCTGCTGCGACTGCACGTTGAAGTCGGCCAGGCGATTCGCGTCGATGTAGACGTTGGCCGGGAAGCCGAACGACTCCGGCTGGCGGATCATCACGACCTCGGCCGATACGTCGGTCATCTCCCGGCAGATCGCCTTGGCGAAGGCCGCGCCCTGCCCGGCGTAGTTGGCCGGGCCGAGACCCAGCCGGACCCTGGTGTCCCCGATCTCCCGCCAGTCGCCGACCAGCAGCGGATCCACCGGCGGCGGATCCTCCTGCACGTCCCACGGGATGTCGGCGGGCACGGTGGGCACCCGCGCCGACAGACTGCGGTACAGGCCCAGCAGCGCCTTGCTCTGGTGCTCCCAGGACAGATCGTCGAGGATCTCCTCGGTGATCCGCGCGGAGAGCACGGCACGCTGCTGGTACGCCTTCTCGGCGGCCACCGCGAAGGCATCGACGTCCTCGGACGGGAACACCTCGCCGATGCCGTGCTCCTCGACGAACGCGCGGACCACCTTGACGTCGCTGGTCACCAGAGGCAGCCGGGCGTGCAGGTATTCCGAGATCTTCGTGGGCAGCGAGATCTCGGTGTTGGGCACCCGCCGGAACGGGATCACACCGAGGTCGGCCGAGTGCAGGTAGGCGGCCACCTCGTGCTGCGGCACGTAGGGCAGCAGGTGGATGCGGTCCCGCACGCCCAGCGTCTCGGCCTGCTGGAGCAGCTGCTTGAGCAGCGGGTTGGTCCGGCCCACCACCAGCGCGAGGTGGTAGTCGGGCAGCTTCGGCATCGCGGCGACGACGGTGTCCAGGCCGCGCTCCTTGCCCAGCCATCCGGCGTACACCATGAGCGGCACGTCGTCGGCGAGGTTGCACAGCGCGCGGACCGACAGGCTCTTCGCGCTGGTCGGGGCGATGATCTCGCGTACCGGCGAGTTGCCCACCACCACGGGGCTGGTCGGGAGCTGGTAGTCGTCGCGCAGCATCTGCGCCAGCTGCGTCGAGACCGTCACCACGGCGTCGGCCGCGGAGATGAACTCGCGCTCGGCGCTGGTGTACGCGCTGGCCTGCTGCCGGGTCGGCCACTGCACGCCGCGGATGTACTCGTGGGCGTCGTAGATCCACGAGCAGGCCAGCCCGCGGGCCCTGAGCCGCTCGGCGCAGTGCGCGGCGATGACGATGGTCGCGATGTCGTTCGCGTGGATCAGGTCCGGCTCGAGCTCGTCGATCACCGGGCCGAACGTCTTGTCGAGCGATGCCAGCTGGGGCCAATCGCGGCGCCAGTCGCCGGACGGCGCGACCCGGGAGGTGCGGCGCGCGCGTAGCTCGCGGACCTCGTGGCGCACCTTGCCCACCACACGGCGGGCGAAGCGCATGCTCAGGTCGCCGACGAGGCCGATCCCGCGCGCGCGGGACCGGTTGTCGGCGTCCTTGCCGGTCTGGGCGAGCCGGTCCGCGGTGCGGCCCAGGCGGCTCTGCGACTTCGGCTTGGCCGCCGGCACTCGGATCACCTTCAGCCGGCCCATGGTCGTCTTCTCGAGGACGTGGGCATCGGTGCTACCCACCACCGTGACGTCCCAGCCGTCCCGTGCCGCGGCGATTGCCGTCTTCTGGACCCGCGAATCTCCTCTGATGTCGTTGGCGACGACCACGACCAGCCGCGGCTGCCTGACCTGGGATGTCATTCGGTCCTCCGTGAGCAGGAAATCATCAAGCCGATGGCCCGCCAACGCAGCCCTGACGGGCGGTTCGCTGGTGGGCCATCGGCGTCACTGTCGTTCAGCCAGTGGATTCACGCCACCGGTTACATGTTCTCCGGAAGTACGACTGTTGACTTGGTCTTTGCCGACTGCAGCACCGCCGAGGCCACCTCGACCGTACGCAGGCCCTGTCGCAGGGTCACGATGTCGCTGGGCTTGCCCTCCACCGCGTCGCGGAAGCGCTCGTGCTCGACGAGCAGCGGCTCCCGCTTCGGGATGGCGAATCGGATCATGTCACCCTCGGCCACGCCGCGGAAGGAGCGCAGCGCCTCCCACTCGGTGGTGATCGCGCCGTTGGCGTAGAAGGTCAGGTCAGCGGTGAGCGTGTCGGCGACGAAGCAGCCCTTCTCGCCGGTGATCACCGTGGACCGCTCCTTGAGCGGGCTCAGCCAGTTCACCAGGTGGTTGACCATGGAACCGTCGGCGAGCTGGCCCACCGCGGCGACCATGTCCTCGTGCGGGCGGCCGCTGCGGAACACCGTGTGCGCCGACACCGAGACGTACGACTGGCCGGTGACCCAGCTGGTCAGGTCGATGTCGTGGGTGGCCAGGTCCATCACCACGCCGACGTCGGCGATGCGGTGCGGGAACGGGCCCTGCCGGCGGGTGACCACCTGGAAGACCTCGCCCAGGTCGCCGGCCTCCAGCCGGGACCGCAGGTTCTGCAGCGCCGGGTTGTAGCGCTCGATGTGCCCGACGCCCGCGACCAGGCCGGCCTTCTCGAACGCGTCGACCAGCCGGCGGGCGCCGTCGATCGACGGGGCCAGCGGCTTCTCGATCAGCGCGCAGATGCCGTTGGCGGCCAGCTCCAGGCCGACCTCCTCGTGCAGCGCGGTCGGGCAGGCGATCACCGCGTAGTCGATGCCCAGCGCGATGAGCTCGGCGACCGTGGGGACCACGGGCGCCCGGAGCGTGCCGGTGCTGTCGCCCATCGGGTCGACGACCGCGACCAGCTCGACGCCGGCCAGGTTCGACAGCACGCGGGCGTGGTTGCGGCCCATCGCGCCGAGCCCGATGAGGCCGGCGCGCAGCTTGCGTTCGGTGCTCACAGCTTGCCCGCCACGGTGTTCACGCCGTCGGCGATGTACTCCAGCTCCTCCGCCGTCAGCGACGGGAAGACCGGCAGCGACAGCACCTCGGCGGCGGCCTTCTCGGTCTCCGGCAGGTCCCACGCCGGGTTGACCTTGCCCTCGGCGGTCAGGTACGGCTTGAGACGGTGGATCGGCGTCGGGTAGTACACCGCGCTGCCGATGCCCTTCTCGGTCAGGCCCTGCTGCACCGCGTCGCGGTTACCGCCCTGCACCCGGACCGTGTACTGGTGGTACACGTGCTTGGCGTTGTCCGCGACCGGCGGGGTCACCACGGCGGTGATCCGCGAGTCGAGGAACTTGGCGTTGGCCTGGCGCTGCTCGGTCCACTGCGGGAGCTGCTTGAACTGCTCCCGGCCGACCGCCGCGGCGACGTCGGTGAGCCGCATGTTCGCGCCGACGATCTCGTTGGCGTATCGCTGCTCCATGCCCTGGTTGCGCAGCAGGCGCAGGGTGCGGGCGAACTCGGCGTCGGCGGTGGTGATCATGCCGCCTTCGAGCGAGTGCATGTTCTTGGTGGGGTAGAAGCTGAACGTGCCGGCGATGCCGAACGCGCCGACCGGGGTGCCGTTCAGGGCCGCGCCGTGCGCCTGGCAGGCGTCCTCCAGGACGGCCAGGCCGTGCCGCTGCGCCAGCTCCATGATCCGGTCCATCGCGGCGGGGTGGCCGTACAGGTGCACCGGCATGATCGCCACGGTGCGGGGGGTGATCGCGGCGGCGGCGGCGTCGGGGTCCAGGCAGAAGCTGCCGGGCTCGATGTCGGCGAAGACCGGCTCGGCGCCGACCAGGCGGACCGCGTTGGCGGAGGCGGCGAAGGAGAACGACGGCACGATGACCTCGTCACCGGGACCGACGCCCATCGCGATCAGCGCCAGGTGCAGGGCGGACGTGCCCGAGTTCACCGCGACGCTGTGACGGCCGTCCACCAGGGTCGAGAACTCGTCCTCGAACGCCTTGACCTCCGGGCCCTGTACGACCATGCCGCTGCGCAGGACGCGCACGGCGGCTTCGATCTCGGCCTCACCGATCACCGGTCGTGCCGGGGGGATGGGCTTTCCGTTCAAGGGGTCCTCCTCGTTTCCTTTGCCGTGCTGTTCAACGGACCCGTACCGATGGCGAATCCGATTCTATATTCGCTGGTGAGACTCATTTGGCGGTGCTGAATTCCTCATAAGCGGCGAGCACCTCGTCGGTCGGCCCGTCCATCCGGATCACGCCCGACTCCAGCCAGATCGTCCGCTCGCAGGTGTCGCGAACGGAGCTGAGGGAGTGGCTGACCAGGAAGACCGTACCCGCGCCGGCCCGCAGTTCGCGGACGCGGTCCTCGCTGCGCTTGCGGAACTTGGCGTCACCGGTGGCCAGCGCCTCGTCGATGAGCAGCACTTCGTGCTTCTTGGCCGCCGCGATCGAGAACCGCAGGCGGGCCCCCATGCCGGAGGAGTACGTGCGCATGGGCAGCGAGCTGAAGTCGCCGCGCTCGTTGATGCCGGAGAAGTCGATGATCTCCTGCGTCTTGGTGCGCACCTCGCCCTTGGGCATGCCCATCGCCAGGCAGCCCAGCACCACGTTGCGCTCGCCGGACAGGTCGGCCATCATCGCCGCGTTCACGCCGAGCAGCGAGGGCTGGCCCTTGGTGTAGACCGCGCCCTTGGTTGCCGGCAGCAGCCCGGCGATCGCCCGCAGCAGGGTGGACTTGCCCGAGCCGTTGGTGCCGATCAGGCCCACGGCCTCGCCCTCGTGGGCGACGAAGCTGACGCCCTTGACCGCGTGCACCTCGCGCACGGTCGCCGACGGCCCGCGCGAGGCGATGCGGCGCAGCGCGCCCAGCGGAGAGTTGTCCTTCGCCGCGCCGTGCACCCGGTAGACGATGTGCACGTCGTCCACGACGACGGTGGGAACCCGGGTCTCAGCCACGGCCGTACTCCTTCTCGCCACGCCAGAAGTAGAAGAAACCGAGCGCGCCCATCACGACCGCCCAGCCGAGGGCGACGAGCCACATCGACTCGACCGAGAAGTGGGACGGCGGGGTGGTCGTGATCAGCGCCTCGCGGGCCAGCTCGATGAAGACCAGCATCGGGTTGAGGTGCAGCAGCGTCGAGGCCCAGGTCGGCATGTTGTCGGTCGCGGTGGTCAGGCTGTAGAACACACCCGAGCCGTACAGCCAGGTGCGCAGCACGAACGGCATGATCTGCTTCAGGTCGACGATCTTCGAGCCCAGCCGGGCCAGCAGCATGGCCAGGCCGCCGCTGAAGACGGTCTGCAGGAGCAGCAGCGGGATCAGGGTGAGCCAGGCCAGCCGCGGCGGCTCGCCGGTGACCAGCACGATCGCGATCAGCACCGCCATCGAGGCCAGCAGCTGCTGCAGCTGGGTGATGGTGACCGACAGCGGCAGGCTGGCCCGGGGGAACTGCAGCGCCCGGATCATGTTCAGGTTGGCGGTGATGGACACCGTTCCGGCCGAGGCCACCGCCGACGTGTAGCCGAAGATGAAGATGCCGCAGCACAGGTAGGCGACGAAGTTCTCGATGCGGTCGCTGGTGCCCAGGATCACGCCGAAGATGAGGTAGTAGACCGCGGCGTTGGTGAGCGGGGTCAGTACGTGCCAGAGCTGCCCGAGCCGTGCTGTGGTCAGCGTCGCGACGTTGCGTGCGTTCGCGAACGCGACGATGAAGTGCCGGTAGGCCCACAGCGAGCGGATGTACTCGCGGACGCCCGGCCGCTCACCCGCGGCGCGCAGGCCGTAACGGGCCGCGAGCTGGGCTGGTGCGACGGTGGGATAAGGCTCTGTCACCACAGCTTCTGCCATGGTACGGGCTCCGATCTCCAGACTGGGGATGAGTGGCGGTCACACACGGTAGCCGACGTCGAGGAAGAGACGCCACCGTATCGACGTAAACGTGATGCTAGTCGGCCGCGCGTCGCGACGCAACCGTTGCGTCGCTGCGCTATCGTATGCACGTGCTGGCAGAGAGTAGGCGCGTCCCCGCGGGGGCGGCCGTGTTGAGAGGGGATATCACCGAGGCGATCCAGGCCGCGGTGGTGGAGGAACTCGCCCAGGTCGGCTATGGCCGGCTGTCGATCGAGGCGGTGGCCAGGCGGGCCGGTGTGGCGAAGACGGCCGTGTACCGCCGGTGGGGCTCCAAGCTCGAGATGGTGCTGGAGATCGTGTCCGGCCTCGCGGGCCAGAAGCTGCCGCTGCCCGACACGGGGACGCTGCGTGGCGACCTCATGATCCTTCTGCAGATCCTGACCCGGGCGCTGCGGCACCCGCTGGCCTCGCAGGTGATCCCGGACCTGCTGGCCGAGGCGGCCCGCAACCCGCAGATCGGCGAGAAGCTGCAGCAGGCGCTGCGGGCCAACCAGCACGAGATCGGGGCGCTGCTGATCGGCCGCGCCGTCGAACGCGGCGAGCTGCCTGCGGACACCGATCCCGACCTGGCGGTGGACCTGATCGTCGGCCCCGTGTACTGGCACCTCGCGGTGACCCGCAACCCGGTGCCGGCCGACTACGTGCCGCGCCTGGTGTCGGCGATCATCGCGGGCCTGACCGGCTGATCCGGGCGCGCCGCGTGCCGCCGGCCACTGTCGTGGGCGGCGGCACGCGGCGCGGGCTGTCATGCTCCGGCCGCCGTCACAGGCCGGCGGGCCGCTCCGCGTCGCGGGACACGATCTGGCCCTTCTCGTCGACCCAGCCCAGGTGCCGGGCGGGGTTGCCGGCGACCAGCTGGTTCGGCGCGACGTTCTTGGTGACCACGGAACCGGCCGCGACCATGGCGTGCTCGCCGATCACGGTGCCGCAGACGATGGTGGCGTTGGCGCCGAGCGAGGCGCCGCGCTTGATCAGCGTCGGGGTGATCTGCCAGTCCGGGTTCTGCGCGCGCGGCCGCAGGTCGTTGGTGAACACCACGCACGGGCCGACGAAGACCTCGTCCTCGATGGTGACGCCGTGGTAGACCGACACGTTGTTCTGGACCTTCACGAGGTCGCCGATCACGACGTTGGCGTCGACGTACACGTTGCGCCCGATCACGCAGCCGGCACCGATGGTCGCGCTGTTGCGCACGTGCGCCAGGTGCCAGATCTTGGTGCCGGCGCCGACCTGGGCGCCTTCCTCGACATCGGCGCTGGGGTGCACGAAAACGGGGGGAGTGGAGGGGTTGCCAGTCATTGTCGACCACCGTGTTCCGGGGCGCTCCGCGCCGGGTTTGGGCTGCTGGCGCAGCCGGACGCGTACGAGATTAACCCGTGCGGACCCCGTCGCGGACAGGGGTCGCCGCAGGTGGCCCGGTCAGTTTCCGCCGCGGTCGACCTGGACCACGACCTGGCTGTCGGTGATCTCGGTGACCTTCACGGTGAAGTCGCCGACGGTCACGCCGTCGCCGCGCTGCACGGTGACCTCCTGACCGGCCACCTTGAGCGTCACCGAGTCCTGGTTGGCGCTGACGAGTTGCACCTCGACGCCGAGAATGGAGATCTTCGCATTGGTGACGTTGCGCTCGAACGTGATCGTGCAGCCGGTCGTGCTGCAGGTGCTGGTCGCGCCCTCGCCGCTGCAGCCGGCCAGCGCGCCGCCGGTGAGCGCGACCGCCAGCGCTGCGGTGGCGATGAGACGACTCGTCCTCCGTGCGAACATTAAGCGATCATAAACCCTTCGGGACGGGGGAACGGCGATGATTGACCAGATTGTGGACATTCTGCGCGAGACCGCCGAGGCGGTGGTCCTGCCGCGGTTCCGCAACCTGGCCGATGGGGAGATCATCGAGAAGAGCCCCGGCGACCTCGTCACGATCGCCGACCGCGAGTCCGAAGTCATGCTGACCGCGAAGCTCGCGGCGCTGCTGCCGGGCTCGCTGGTGGTCGGCGAGGAGGCCGTCGCGGCAGACCCGCACGTGCTGGCGCGGCTGGACGACGACGGTGCGGTGTGGCTGATCGACCCCATCGACGGCACCGGCAACTTCGCGAGCGGGCAGGAGCCGTTCGGCATGATGGTCGCCCTGATGCGCGGGGGCGTGCCGGTGCTCGCGGTGATCTACGAGCCGGTCCCGGGGACCGTCGCGGCAGCCGAGGCCGGTTCCGGCTCCTACGTCGACGGCGTGCGGATGGTGCTCGACCACACCCCGTTGGGCGAGGACCAGCTGCGCGGCGCGGTGATGACCAAATACCTGCCGCCGGAGCTGCGCGAGCAGGTGGTGTCCCGGCTGCCGAACCTGTCCGAGGCGATCCCCGGGCTGCGCTGCGCCGCCCGGGAGTATCCGGAGCTGCTGCGCCAGACGCGGCACTTCGCGCTGTTCTGGCGGGCCAAGCCGTGGGACCACGCGCCGGGGGCGCTGCTGATGCGCGAGGCGGGCGGGGTCGTCCGGCACTTCGACGGCGCGGACTACGACCCGGTGCACCCGCGCAACGGGCTCGTCGTGTGTCGTGACGATGCGGTGTTTGGGCTGGTACGGAGCGTGTTACTGGCATGAGCAACTTTCGGTTCGGCGTGGCGCTGCGGTAATCTGCGTCGCGGCCGTACGTCTGCGGGTGCCCCCGACACCCGTGGCGGCCGCCGCCGCGCGCACCTCCAGCCCCTTCCCTTCGCGGCGTGAGACGGAAGGATCCACGTCCGTGACCCTGACGGTGCGCCCTCGGCGCCGTTTCGTGCCGGCCATCGCCGCCGCCGTGGCGGTGGTGTTCCTGGTGACGTCGTTCCCGGCCGCCGCGAACGCCGAGCCCAACGAGATCTCCTCGACCAAGATCGCACAGCTGCGGCAGACCCTGGAGAGCGCCGCCGGTCAGTACCTGGAGGCCGACGGACTGCTCACGAAGGCTAAGACCGAGCAGGCCGCCCTCAACAAGTCGCTGGTCCTCGCGGAGAACCGCTACCTGCGGGCCAAGACCGGGGTGCAGAAGTACGCCGCCGAGGCATACAAGGCCGGCCGCCTGGGCGTCATCGGCGTCATGCTGAACGCCAACTCGCCCGACGACTTCATGGCCCGCTCCGCCGCGTTCGAGAAGATGACGGCCCGCGACGAGGCGAAGATCAGTGAGCTGGTCGCGGCCCGCAAGGAGATCGACACGACCAAGGCCGAGATCGACGCGCGGGTCCGCGAGCAGAACAAGCAGCTCGCCGAGATGAAGAAGTTGCGCGCGGCGACCGAGCGGGCGCTGTCGGCCGTCGGCGGTTACTCCATCAACGGCTGGGTCGACCCGTACGCGCCGACCGCCGCCCCGGCCAAGCGCAACGCCGACGGCAGCTGGCCCTCGCAGGGCTGCACCGTGGACGACCCGACCCCGGCCAACGGCTGCATCACGCCGCGCACGCTGCACGCCCTGCAGCAGGCGCAGCGGTGGTTCCACCACTACGTCTCCTGCTACCGCTCCGGCGACATGTACGAGCACCCGAAGGGCCGCGCCTGCGACTTCTCCTCGGAGCCGGACGGGTTCAAGAACTTCACATCCAAGGGCGAGAACAGGCTCTACGGCGACAAGCTGGCCTCCTTCTTCGTGAAGAACGCCAGCCGGCTCGGCGTCATGTACGTGATCTGGTATTGCAAGATCTGGCTGGCCGGATCGGGCTGGAAGACCTACCGCTCGGCGGGCGGCAAGTGCGGCGACGACCCGGCCGGCGACCACACCAACCACGTCCATCTGTCCGTGCTCTAGCTGCGCGCTACACCGCCTGGGCGGTCGTTGTGGGTTCCGCCCACATGGCCGCCTGTGAGGTGTCTCTCTAGCGTGGTCCGCGACCCCGAGGTGACTCGCTCCGGCAACACCGCATTAACAAGAGCGACCTCGCGGCATCGACAGATCACTCAATGAGGAGATGCAGTGAGCGAGCGCAGACTGCACGTATTTGCCGAGAATGCCGGTCTCTCCCGGCGCGTGTTCGTTGCCTCGACGGTCGCCGCCGCGTTGCTGGCCGCCGCCGGTTGCAGCAGCCCGCAGGAGGCCGCGCAGGGCACGGGCGGCGACGGGGCACCGGTCAAGGTCGGCCTGGTCTACTCCCAGTCCGGCGCCCTGGCCAGCTACGGCAAGCAGTACATCGACGGCTTCAAGGCCGGCCTGGCCCAGGCCACCAACGGCACCAACAAGGTCAACGGCCGGGCGATCGAGCTGCTGGAGGCCGACGACGCCGGTGACCCGGCCAAGGCCGTGTCCGCGGCGAAGGACTTCATCGGCAAGGGCGTCAAGATCCTCGCCGGGTCCGCCTCGTCAGGTGTCGCACTCCAGGTCGCGCCGGTCGCCGCGCAGGACAAGGTGCTGTTCATCTCCGGTCCCGCCGCCACCGACGGCGTCACCGGCGTGAACCGCTACACGTTCCGCTCCGGCCGGCAGTCGTACCAGGATGTGCTGGCCGCGAAGTCGTTCATCGGCGACGCCAAGGACAAGAAGGTCGTCGTCTTCGCCCAGGACAGCGCGTTCGGCAAGGCCAACGAGGCCGCGGTGACCGCGGTCATCGGCGGCGCGGGCGCGAAGGTGTCGGCGATCCTGGTCCCGGCCAGCGCGACGGACTTCACGCCGTTCGCCAGCCAGGTCAACGCCGCCAAGCCGGACCTGCTCTTCGTGGCCTGGGCGGGCACCACCGCCACCGCCATGTGGGGCGCGCTGGACCAGCAGGGCGTGCTCGGCAGCACCACCGTGGTGACCGGCCTGGACCAGAAGGCGTCGTACCCGGTGTTCGGCGCGGCCGGCGAGAAGATCTCCTTCCTGTCGCACTACTTCGACGGCGCTACCAGCAACGACGCCGCCAAGGCGGCGAGCGCGAAGATCACCGGCGGGCTCGACCTGTTCAGCCCGGACGGCTTCAACGCCGCGCAGATGGTGGTGCGGGCGATCGCGGAGGGCGGCGACGACATCGAGAAGATGGTCGGCGCGCTGGAGGGCTGGAGCTTCGACGGGGTCAAGGGCAAGATGACCATCCGCAAGGAGGACCACGCCATGATTCAGCCGATGTTCCAGGTCAAGCTCGTCGGTTCCGGCGCGGCCGCCAAGCCGCAGCTGGTCAAGGAGCTGGCCCCGGAAGAGGTCACCCCGCCCGCCGTAGCGATGAAGTGACCTGTGGACCACCCCGTAACGGGTACGACCGAGGCTCCGTCCGCGCCGCAGCAGCGGCCCGGCCGGAGCCTCGGCTCCCCACAAGCCCCCGCCGTGCTGGCGACCGACGCGCTGACCTGGCGCATCGGTGAGGTCGCCATCGTCGACGGCGTGTCATTGCAACTGCACCCCGGTGAGTTCCTCGGTGTGATCGGCCCCAACGGGGCCGGCAAGACCTCCCTGTTCAACCTCATCTCGGGCCTGCGCGCGGTCACCGCCGGCCGGGTGCTGCTGCACGGCGCGGACATCACCGCGCTGGCCCCGCACCGCCGGGCGCAGCGCGGCCTGGGTCGCACCTTCCAGTCCTCGTCGGTCTTCGGCAGCCTGTCGGTCCGCGAGAACGTCCGGCTCGCGGTGCAGGCGCACCGGGGGGGCTCGATGGCCCTGTGGCGGCGCGCCGCCACCTACCGCGAGGTTGGCGAACGCGCTGACGAGTGCCTGGCCGTCGTCGGGCTCGGCGCGCGCGGCGACGCGCTCGCGGGCACGCTGGCCCACGGCGAGAAGCGCAAGTTGGAGATCGCGCTGCTGCTGGCGGGCGAGCCGTCGGTGCTGCTGCTCGACGAGCCGATGGCCGGGGTGTCCGCGGAGGACGTGCCCGAGCTGGTCGAGGTGATCAGGGACCTGACCGCCCACAGTGGTCGCAGCGTGCTCATGGTGGAACACCACATGGACGTGATCCTGGAACTGGCCGACCGCATCGCCGTCATGCACCACGGCGCGCTGCTGGCCTGCGACACCCCCGACGCGGTGATGGCCAACGCCACCGTGCAGGAGGCATACCTGGGGGAGGGCCTATGACCGCCGCCGAAGAGCGGACGTCCGCGCCGGCCCCGGTCACAGCCGCGAGCCTGCTGCACGTGGAGAACCTGTCGGTGCGCATCGCCGGGCTGCACATCCTGCAGGGTGTGTCCTTCGAGGTCGCGGCCTCTGGCGTGACCGTGCTGCTCGGGCGCAACGGGGTCGGCAAGTCGACCACGCTGCGGGCGATCCTGGGGCTGACCCCGCGCAACGGCGCGGCGACCGGCTCGATCCGGCTGGGTGGCGACGAGATCCTCGGCAAGCCGACCCACGCCCTGGTCAAGGCCGGGCTGGGCTTCGTGCCCGAGGACCGGTGCGTGTTCGCGGGCCTGACCGTCGCGGAGAACCTGCGGCTGGCCGAGCGCACCGACACCCCCGACTACGACCTCGTCTTCGGGCTGTTCCCCGAGCTGTCCAAGCGGGCGAAGCAGCGGGCGGGTTCGCTGTCCGGCGGGCAGCAGCAGATGCTGTCGCTCGGCCGGGTGCTGCTCAACCCCAACAGGCTGCTGCTGATCGACGAGCCCACGAAGGGTCTCGCGCCGAAGGTGGTCACCGAGGTGGCCGAGGCGCTGGAGCGGGCCGCGCAGGCGGTGCCGGTGCTGCTCGTCGAGCAGAACCTCGCCGTCGTACGCAGACTCGCCGGTGACGCCGTCGTCATCGCCGCGGGCCAGGTCGCCTGGACCGGGCCGGGCGAGCGGCTGCTGGCCGACCCGGCGCTCACCAAGTCTCTGCTGGCCGTCAACGCTGCCGGGGGGCACTGATGTCGACGATCGTCCTGATGACCGTCACCGGGCTCGGCCTGGCGGCGCTGTACTTCCTCGTCGCGTCGGGCCTGTCGCTCGTGTTCGGGCTCGCCGACGTGCTCAACTTCGCGCACGGGCTGTTCCTGTCCGTCGGCGCGTATGCCACCTGGTGGGCCGCGGGCAACCTGCCCGGCGCGGGCCCCGACGGGTGGGGCTTCGTGCTCGCCGTGCTGTTCGGCGTGGTGGCCGGGACCGTGGTCGCGGCGCTGGTCGAGCTGGTCATGATCCGGCCGCTGTACTCGCGCACCATCGAGCAGGTCCTGGTCACCGTCGGCCTGTCGCTGGCCGGAGTGGCCGCGCTGCAGGCGGGCTTCGGCGCGGACCCGCGCCCCTTTCCTCGCCCCTCGTGGACCCAGCAGGTGGTCACCCTGGCCGGAGCCCGGGTGCCGCTGGACCGGCTGCTGCTGATCGTCGCCGCTCTGGTCGTGCTCGGCCTGCTGCTGGCCTTCCTGCGCTGGACCCGGTACGGCCTGATCATCCGGGCGGGGGTGGAGAACCGGGAGATGGTCACCGCGCTCGGCATCGACGTGCGCAAGGCGTTCACCCTGGTCTTCGCCATCGGCGGAGCCGCAGCGGCGCTCGCGGGCGCACTGTCCGGGGTGTACTTCGGCAGCGTCTCGCCGACCAGCGGGGCCTCGCTGCTGATCTTCGCGTTCATCGTCGTCGTGATCGGCGGCATGGGCTCGGTGCTGGGCTCGGCGGTCGCCGCGGTCGCGGTCGGCCTGCTCCAGCAGTTCGTCAACTACTACGGCACCTCGGGCGCCGGAGACATCTGCGTGGTCGCGCTGCTGGCCGTCGTGCTGCTGTGGCGTCCCGCGGGCCTGGCCGGAAAGGCGGCGACCGCATGACCCCGCTCACGCTGCTCAAGCGGTACTGGCCGGTGGCGGCCTTCGTGGCGCTGGCGCTGCTGCCGTACAGCGGGATCACCATTCCCGGGCTGTTCGACGGGCCGCTCAACTCACCCGGGGCACTGCAGGTGCTCGCGCTGTGCCTGGTCTTCGGCGGCCTCGCGGCCGGTTACGACCTGCTGTTCGGGCGCACCGGCCTGCTCTCCTTCGGGCACGCGCTCTACTTCGCGCTCGGCGTCTACGGCACCGACATCCTCGTCACCAAGTACGGCTACCCGCTGCCGCTGGCCGCGCTGCTCGCGGTGCTGTTCGCGACCACCGTCGCCACCGCGCTGGGCGCGGTCGCGCTGCGGGTGCACGGCATCGCGTTCTCCATGGTCACCCTGGCGTTCGGGCAGGTCGGCGCGATTCTGGTGGCCCGCGACCCGGGCGGCCTGACCGGCGGCGAGGAGGGCCTGGCGCTGAACGCCGCCGGGTTGCCCGACATGTTCGTCGGCGTCGTCAACACCGTGAACCTGTACTGGCTCGCGCTGGCGTACCTCGGCCTGGTCGTGGTGGTGCTGCACCGGGTGGCGCAGTCGCCGACCGGGCGGGTGTTCGCGGGACTGCGCGACGACGAGCGGCGCGTCGGGGTGCTCGGCCTCGACCCGTACCGCTTCAAGCTGGTGTCGTTCACCCTGTCCAGCTCGCTGGCCGCGCTCGGCGGGGTGGTGTACCTGCTGCTCGCGGCCGGTGCGTCGCCGCACGTCGCGTCGTCGGACCTGACGCTGACGCTGCTGGTGATGGTGGTGCTCGGCGGGCCCGGCACCCGGTTCGGGCCGGTGCTCGGCGGGGTGCTGTTCACCTACCTGGACCACCGGCTGACCGATTTCGGCGGCTCCGACGCGGTGGACTCGCTGCCCGGCGTGCTCGCCGGTCCGCTGTCCCAGCCGCTGTTCGTGTTGGGCACCATCTTCATCCTGGCCGTCTACTTCTTCCCCGGCGGCCTCGCCGGCCTCGGCACCCGCCTTACGGCGCTGCGCCGCACCGTCACCCCACCCCCTCGCCCCTGACGACCCCTACTCCCACCACCTGCCGCAACTCTTAAGAGTCGCGGCCTCGGCACCCGTCTGAGGCCGCAAGTCTTCAAGAGTTGCGGCACGGGTGGGGCGGGCGGTTGGGGGTCAGCGGGTGGAGAGGACTACGCGGCCGAAGCTGTTGATGGGGAGGGAGTCGATGGGGTCGACTCGGACGCGTTCGCCGAACTGGGGGGCGTGGACCATCTTGTCGTCGCCCAGGTAGATGCCTACGTGGTGGACGTCGCGGTAGAAGAAGATCAGATCGCCGGGGACGAGCTGGCCGCGGGAGATGGTGCGGGCGCGCTGCTGCTGGCGGCCGGAGCTGTGCGGCAGCTGGATGCCGATGGTGCGGAACGTGGCGGCGACCAGCCCTGAGCAGTCGAAGCCGCCGGGGCCTTCCCCAGCCCATTTGTAGTCCTTGCCGATCTGGGCGAGTGCGTACTTGAGGACCTTCTCGCTGGCGCCGGCCAGCCGGGGCACGGCCGGTTTCGCCCGATCCTCGGTGCGGGAGGCCATCCGGCCGGTGGGGCCGTACGCCTTGGTCCGCAGCCTCTTGAGCTCCTTGATCGCTGATTCGATCGTGGCCTGCTGACGGCTGAGCTGCTTCTGCTGGTCCTTCTGCTGGTCAAGCAGCGCGCCCAGGGTGCGCTGCGCGGTGGCGTACCGCTCCGAGGTGAGCGCCAGCTCCTCGATCTCGCGCTGCTGGTGCTGCGTGTACGACTTCATGAGCAGCAGCCGGTCCACGACGTCGCGGGTGGTGCCCGCGTCGAGCAGCAGTGACAGTGACATCGACCGGCTGGACCGGTAACCGGCGGCCGCGAGCCGGCCGACGGCGCCCCTGCGGTGCGTGATCTGCTCCTTCAGCGGGTCGATCTGACGCTGCAGGACCCCGGTCTGGGCGGCCGTCGTCTTGAGGTCTTCGCGCAGGTCGTGATATTTCTCCACGACGACCTCGAGCTGGTCCGACTTCGCGCGGATCTGGCGGTCGAGCTCGGCGCTCGACGGTTCGGCGTGCGCGGCGCCCGAGATGAGCACGGTCGACGCGATCAGCGTCGCGCCTGCCCATAACACGAGGCGCCGCGTGGCGGAGTTCGACACGTGGTTATAACGACAAAAGTGCATGATCGGTGCACCACCGGTCCGTTCGACATGTCCGGCGACACTCCGCGAGGGTTGGCGGTGGTACCCCCAGGGGGTATGGTGAAATCGTGGAGAGCACGGAGAAGACCCCGGTCGGCTACGCCCACGACGACGACAAGCAGGCGCTGCTCGCGCGGCTGAAGCGGGTCGAGGGGCAGGTCCGCGGGCTGCAGCGGATGGTCGAGCAGGACACTTACTGCGTCGACGTCCTCACGCAGATCTCGGCCGCCACCCGGGCGCTGCAAGCGGTGGCGCTCGGCCTGCTGGAGGGCCATCTCAACCACTGCGTGGTGGACGCCGCCCGGCAGGGCGACCCCGCCGCCAAAGTCAAGGAAGCCACCGAGGCGATCGCTCGCCTGGTCCGGTCATAGGTCGTAGGGAGACCGCGATGTCCGTTCGGACGACATACCAGATCACCGGCATGACCTGCGGTCACTGCGTCAGCGCGGTGACCGCCGAGCTGACCGGGCTGCCCGGCGTGAAGGCGGTCGAGATCGACCTCGCCGCGGGCCGCGCCGTGGTCACCAGCGATTCCGTGCTGCCGCTCGACGAGGTGCGCAACGCGGTCGACGAGGCGGGCTACCAGTTGGCCGGCGTCGATGCCTGAGCAGCGGGCGACGGCGGCCGAGCCCGAGGTCCCGGCGCAGCCCGGCGTGGTCCGCGCACAGGCCGCCGGCCGTTCCGGCGACCCGGCGGGCACCAGGCTCGGCATGTTCGTCGGCGGGCTGATCGTGGCCCTGGTCGTCGGTTTCACCCTCGGCAAGGTGCTCGGCCCGGCGGAGAGCCCGACCCAGGGCGCGACCACCGGGGCCCCGGCGGCCTCGACGGACGCCATGGGCGGCGCGCACACGCACGCCCCGGGCGCCAGCGCCGGTTCCGAGGTCGGCGGACTGTCGGTGAGCAGCGGCGGCTACACGCTGGCCCCCGCGGCGGCGGTGTTCGCCGCGCCCGGCCCGCAGCAGCTCACGTTCACGGTCAACGGGGCCGACGGCAAGGCGGTGACGAACTTCGCCGTGGTGCACGAGAAGCCGCTGCACCTCGTCGTGGTCCGCCGGGACATGACCGGCTACCAGCACCTGCACCCGACCATGGCCGCCGACGGCACCTGGACGGTGCGGGCCGACCTGTCCACACCGGGCCCGTGGCGGGCGTACGCCGACTTCACCGCGATCAGCGCGGGCGGCACGCAGACCGCGATCGCGCTCGGCACCGACCTCACCGTCGCCGGTGACTACCGCCCGCAGGCGCTGCCCGCGGCGGCCCGCGAGGCGGCCGTAGACGGCCTGACCGCGGCGTACGAGGGCACCCCGGTCATCGGGGCCAGCCAGCCGCTGCTGTTCACGGTGAAGCAGGGCGGCGCCGTCGCGGCGCTGGAGCCGTACCTCGGCTCGTTCGGTCATCTGGTGGTGCTGCGCGAGCTGGACCTGGCCTACGTGCACGTGCACCCGGAGCCCGCACTGGTCAACGGGGGCGTGAAGTTCTGGCTGGCGGCCCCGAGCCCGGGGCGCTACCGGATGTTCTTCGACCACTCCGTGGGCGGCAAGGTGCGTACGGCGCAGTTCACGCTGGAAGTGAAGTAAGGGGCAAGGGGTCATGGACCTGCGGCAGGCGAACGTCATCGAGCTGAACATCGGCGGGATGACCTGCGCCACCTGTGCCGGCCGGGTGGAGAAGAAGCTGAACCGGGTGGACGGCGTGTCCGCCACCGTCAATTTCGCCACCGAGACCGCGCACGTGACCTACCCGGAGACCGTCTCCGTCGATGACCTGATCAAGGTCGTCGAGGCCACCGGGTACACGGCCGCCGTGCCGCAGGCCACTCCCTCCGCCGACGAGGCCGCCCGGCCCGAGCCCGACCCGCTGGGGCAGCGGCTGCTGGTCAGCGGGCTGCTGACCGTGCCGGTGGTGCTGCTCAGCATGATCCCGGCGCTGCAGTTCACCAACTGGCAGTGGCTGGCGTTCACGCTGGCGACCCCGGTCGCGGTGTGGGGCGCGTGGCCGTTCCACCGGGCCGCCGCGCTCAACGCCCGCCATGGCGCGGCCACCATGGACACGCTGATCAGCCTCGGCGTGCTGGTGTCGTACGGCTGGAGCGCCTGGGCGCTGTTCCTCGGCAGCGCGGGTTTGCCCGGCATGACCATGTCGCTGAGCTGGCTGGCCACCCGGGGCGAGGACCCGGGGATGCACCTCTACCTGGAGGTGACCACCACCCTGACCACGTTCCTGCTGGCCGGGCGCTGGTTCGAGCACCGGGCCAAGCGCCGGGCGGGCTCGGCCCTGCGAGCCCTGCTGGACCTGGGCGCGAAGGACGCGGTGCTGCTGCGCAACGGCGTCGAGCAGCGGGTCCCGGTGGACCGGCTCGCGGTCGGCGACCTGTTCGTGGTGCGCCCCGGCGAGAAGATCGCCACCGACGGGGTGATCGTGGAGGGCAGCAGCGCGGTGGACACCGCCCTGCTGACCGGCGAGAGCATGCCGGTCGAGGTCGGCGTCGGTGACGCGGTCGTCGGCGCGACCGTGAACGCGGGCGGCCGGCTGGTGGTGCGGGCGACCCGGGTCGGCGCGGACACCCAGCTCGCCCAGATGGCGAAGCTGGTCACCGAGGCCCAGTCGGGCAAGGCCCCCGTGCAGCGGCTGGCCGACCGGATCTCCAGCGTGTTCGTCCCGGTGGTGATCGCGCTGTCGGTGGGCACGTTCGCGTTCTGGACGGCGTACGACGGCGGGGTCAGCTCGGCCGCGGTCACCGCGGCGGTGGCCGTGCTGATCGTGGCCTGCCCCTGCGCGCTGGGCCTGGCCACGCCGACGGCGCTGCTGGTGGGCACCGGCCGGGGCGCGCAGCTCGGCATCCTGATCAAGGGCCCCGAGGTGCTCGAATCGACCCGCCGGGTGGACACGATCGTGCTCGACAAGACGGGCACGGTCACCACCGGCATCATGGCGCTGGCCGACGTGCGCCCGGCCGCCGGGGTCGAAGAGCAGGACCTGCTGCGGTACGCCGCAGCGGTGGAGCACGCTTCCGAGCACCCGATCGCGCGGGCTGTCGTCACCGGCGCGGCCGCGCGCGGCATCGCCCCCGGCGCGGTGCGTGACTTCCAGTCCCTGCCCGGTCTGGGTGCACAGGGCGTCGTCGAAGGCCGCAAGGTGCTGGTCGGGCGTGCCGCACTGCTTGCTGAACAAGGCGTGGCCCTCGACCCCGCACCTGTCGCGAACGCCGTGGGCGGCGTGACCGGGTCGGTGGCAGCGTACGGCGGGAAGCGGGCGGAAGGAGTCCCGGCCGATGAGGCGCGGACCGCGGTGGCGGTGGCGCTGGACGGCGAGTTCGCGGGCTGGCTGCTCGTTGCGGACACGGTCAAGCCTGGCTCGGCCGCGGCGGTGGCCGAGTTCAAGCGGCTCGGGCTGCGCCCGGTGCTGCTGACCGGTGACGCCGAGGGCCCGGCGCGGGCGGTGGCGGCCGAGGTGGGCATCGACGAGGTGATCGCGGGAGTGCTCCCGGCCGGCAAGGTCGACGCCGTACGCCGGCTGCAGGAGCAGGGGCACACGGTGGCGATGGTCGGCGACGGGGTGAACGACGCGGCCGCGCTGGCCGCCGCGGACCTGGGCCTGGCGATGGGCACCGGCACCGATGCCGCGATCGAGGCGGCCGACCTGACGCTGGTCCGCGGGGAGCTGACCGTCGCGGCCGACGCGATCCGGCTGTCGCGGGTCACCCTGCGCACGATCAAGGGCAACCTGTTCTGGGCGTTCGCCTACAACGTGGCCGCGCTGCCGCTGGCCGCGGCGGGCCTGGTCACGCCCGTGCTGGCCGCCGCCGCGATGGCGCTGAGCAGTATCTTCGTAGTGACGAATTCGCTCCGGCTGTTCCGTTTCCGCTGATCCGTCACGCTGGGTGTGCTCGGATCCGTAAACGAACCTGCCCTTTCACGCAACAGACCGCCGGTCGACAGGGCGAAGACGCAACAGACCAGCACAAGGACGCAATCCTTCCCGCTACTGAGCGGCGGCTCAGGTGCGTAACCTTGCTGATCGTGACAGAGCGTGACTTGATCCCCACTGCCCGGCGGCCCCGTCCGCGTACCTACCTCATGTGCGCCCCGGAGCACTTCGTCGTGGAGTACGCCATCAACCCGTGGATGGACACCACCGCGCCGGTGGACACCGCCCTGGCGGTCAAGCAGTGGGACGTGCTGCGGCAGACCATGGTCGACCTCGGCCACACGGTGCACGTGCTCACCCCGCAGGCCGGCCTGCCGGACATGGTCTTCGCGGCCAACGGCGGGTTCGTCGTCGACGGCGTCGCGTACGGCGCGAAGTTCCGTTACCCGCAGCGCGCCGACGAGGCCGCCGCGCACCGGGCCTTCTACGAGTCCCGCGCCGAATACACCTTCGTTGCGCCGACCCAGATCAACGAGGGTGAGGGCGATTTCGCCTACCTGCCCGACGCCCACGGCGGCATCGCGCTCGCCGGGTACGGCTTCCGCACCGAGCCCGCCGCGCACGCCGAGGCCGCCGAGGCCCTGGGCCGCCCGGTGATCTCGCTGAAGCTGGTCGACCCGCGCTTCTACCACCTCGACGTCGCGCTGACCGTGCTCGACGACGAGAACATCGCCTACTACCCGGGCGCGTTCTCCGAGGCGTCGCAGAAGGTCATCACGCAGCTGTTCCCGAACGCGGTGATCGCCGACGAGGCCGACGCGCTCGCCTTCGCGCTGAACCTGGTCAGCGACGGCCGCAACGTCGTCATCAACACCGAGTCGACCGCGTTCGCGGACAAGCTCACCGCCGCCGGCTACCACCCGGTGCTGGTCGACCTCGCCGAGCTGAAGAAGGGCGGCGGCAGCGTGAAGTGCTGCATCGCCGAACTCCGCGACTGACGGTGTACCCCTGATCGAAAGCTGCGGCCGGGACCTACAGGTCCCGGCCGCATTTGCTCTGCACCCAAAAGCTTGCTCTGCACCCCTTGGCGCAACCCCCTAGGCACCGCAGCGGCGGCCGCCGAGCGAGCCCCCTGCGCCGTTGCGTCCGCGGGTGCAGAGCAAGGAAATGGGTGCAGAGCAAATGCGTTCGAGCGCGATATCCCCGTGGCCGGAGGCGCGTCGCCGGGCCGGCGGGTGAGTCGCGGCGAAGGTCAGGCGGGGGGCGTGAACGACGTGGTGCGGGTCATGCCGGCCGCGCGGCCCTTGGCGGAGATGACCAGGGCCATCTTGCGGGAGGCCTCGTCGATCATCTCGTCGCCGAGCATCACCGCGCCGAGGCGGCCGCCCTGCTCCGAGGTGTAGTAGTCGTACGCGTCGAGGATCAGTTCGGCGTGGTCGTAGTCGGACTGGGCCGGCGAGTAGACCTCGTTGGCGGCGTCGATCTGGCCCGGGTGCAGCACCCACTTGCCGTCGAAGCCGAGCGCGGCCGAGCGGCGGGCCACCTCGGTGAATCCGTCGACGTCCTTGATCTGCAGGTACGGCCCGTCGATGGCCTGCTTGTCGTGCATACGGGCGGCCATCAGGATGCGCATCAGGATGTAGTGGTAAGGGTCGCCCGGGTAGCCGGGGATGAGCGAGCCGACGACCAGCGACTTCATGTTGATCGAGGCCATGAAGTCGGCGGGGCCGAAGATGATGGTCTCGACGCGGGGCGACGCGGCGGCGATGGCGTCCACGTTGACCAGTCCGGCGGCGTTCTCGATCTGGGCCTCGATGCCGATCGCGCCGACCGGCAGGCCGAGCGACTTCTCCAGTTGGGTCAGCGTCAGGTCGAGCCACTCCACGTGCGACGCGCTCTGCACCTTGGGCAGCATGATCGCGTCCAGGTTGGCGCCAGCGCCCTCGACGATCTCGATGACGTCGGTGTACGTCCACGGCGTGGTCAGGTCGTTGACCCGTACCACGCGGGTCTTGCCGGCCCAGTCGCCCTCGTTGAGCGCGGCGACGATGTTCTTGCGGGCCTCAGGCTTGGCCAGCGGGGCCACCGCGTCCTCCAGGTCCAGGAAGACCTGGTCGGCCGGCAGGCCCTGGGCCTTGCCGAGCATCTTGACGCTGGAACCCGGCACGGCCAGGCAGGACCTGCGGGAACGCCCGAGAGCGGCCATCGATACTCCTTAGGCTTCGCTGCCTGCCCGTGACTTCGTCACGGGGTGTTCAGTAGTTGACGCCACGGTAACCTCACTCCCGTCGAGAGGAGAACGGGACTGTGGAAGATCTCACGCGGCACGCGGTGATCACCGGAGCCACGTCCGGCATCGGGCAGGCGGCGGCGGTCGCACTGGTGCGGCAGGGCTGGCTGGTCACCCTCGTCGGGCGCGATCCGGGACGGCTGGACGCGGCACTGGGCGCGGTCCGCGAGGCCGCGGCGGGCCCCGAGCCGGTCGGCCTGCTGGCCGACTTCGCGCAGCTGTCGCAGGTGCGCGACCTCGCCGCCAAGCTCTCCGGCCAGCGCGTCGACGTGCTGGCCAACAACGCCGGCCTCGTCGCCAACCGGCGCACCACCACCGTGGACGGTCACGAGCTGACCATCCAGACCAACCACCTGGCCCCGTTCCTGCTGGCGAACCTGCTACGCGACCAGCTGGCACCGGGTGCCCGCATCGTGAACACGGCATCGATGGCGCACTCGTTCGGCACCCTCGATCCGGACAACCTGGACCGGCGCGGCGGGATCTACAGCGCCTGGCTGGCCTACGGCGGCTCGAAGCGGGCCAACATCCTGTTCGCGGCCGAGGCCGCCCGGCGCTGGCCGGACCTGCTCAGCTTCTCGTTCCACCCGGGCGTGGTACGCACCCGGTTCGGCACCCCCGCCGCCCGGCTGTTCTACAAGATCGGTCCCGGGATCGCCACCCCCGAGCAGGGCGCCGACCAGCTGGTCTGGCTGGCCACGGAGGACCCGGCCCAACTGAGCAACGGGGCGTACTACGTGCTGCGCAAGCCGACCAGCCCGCACCCGAGCGCCCGCGACCCGCAGTTCGCCGCCCGGTTGTGGGACGCGAGCGCCGCCGCCGTGCTCTGACGAGACGGTCAACTGAGTCGAGGCTCCGGCCTGCTGTCACAGCAGGCCGGAGCCTCGATCGCTTGCGTCGGCATGCCCGGTTGTCCCGAGCGGGCCGGGGTCAGTTGTAGGTGCTCGCGCCGCTCACGCCGATCATGGCCAGGAACGGCAGGCCGAAGGCGCAGAGGCAGCCGACGATGCCGAGACCCGTGATGATCCAGCCGACGATGATGGCCGCCTTGGCCATGCCCTCGCCGTCCTCGCCGGTCTGGCGGATCTGCTTCATCGCCGAGTGGCCGATGATCGCGCCGATCGGGGCGGTGATCCAGGTCATCAGGCCGACGAGGGACAGGATCAGCGCGACCAGGGCCATGCTGTTCTGCTGCCGCGGCGGCGGGTAGCCACCGTACGGCTGCTGCCCGTACGGAGCCTGCCCGTACTGCGGCTGCGGCGCGGCGTACGGGTCCCCGGACTTGTAGGGGTCGCCGTAGGGCTGCGGTGCGGCCGGCGGCGCGCTCATCGGCGGCACGCTCGCGGGCGGCGCGCTCATCGGCGGCGTCACCGGGGAACCGGGCCCGGCCGGCGCTCCGTACGGGTTGGGGGTGGGCGGTGGCGCGTAGGGGTCCGGCTGGGCCGCGTACGGGTCCGGGCCGGCGGGCGGCGGATACGTCATGGCTGTCTCCTGTCAGTCCCAGTCGCTGCTGCTGCTGCCGTTTTGCACCGCGTCCCAGAAGGTCGGGTCGTTGGCGATGATGATGGCGATGATCGCGACGCCGATGACGGTCAGCGCGACGGCCGACCAGCCGGTGATGATGCCGGCGATGGCCATGCCTCGGCCCTCCTGCTGGCGCTCCCGGATCTGCTTCTGGCTGACGTGGCCGAGGATCGCGCCGACGAGGCCGGGCAGCGCGCCGATGCCGTAGCACCAGCACAGCAGCAGGCCCACGATGCCGAGCACCATCGACGCGATCGCCATGCCGTTGGTGCCGGGCGTGGCCGGACCCGCCGCCGGGTACGGGGTGTAGGGCACGCCGTACGCGCCGGTCGGCTGCGGGGAGTACGGCGCACCGCTGACGGCCGGCGCCGCGTACGGGTCCGCGCTGACCGGCGGCGCCGCATAGGGGTCGGCCGCGGGCGGCGGGGAGTACGGGTTCGGGGTGGCGGGTGCGGCGTACGGATCAGGCTGCTGGCTGAAGGGATCCGGGCTCGCGGGCGGCGGGTAGGTCATGGGGGGCTGGTGCCTCGTCTCTCGGATGTGGGTTCAGGGCACGGTAGCGAACCCGGTGAACCTTTTCACAGTGACGGTGCTGTCAAGCGCCTTGGATGGGACGGTGGCCCGGCTCATACTCAGCTCACCTGAAGGTTCGTTCAGTGCCCAGGAGGCTGACATATGGCTCGTCTCGCCCGTACTCCCGGCTTGTCCGATGTGCAGACCGCCATTCTCGAAACGGTACGCGAATTCGCGGACAAGGAGATCATTCCGCGCGCGCAGCGGCTGGAGCACGCCGACGAGTACCCCGAGGAGATCCTCGCCGGGATGAAGGAGATGGGCCTGTTCGGCCTGACCATCCCCGAGGAGTACGGCGGCCTCGGCGAGTCGCTGCTGACCTACGCGCTGGTCGTGGAGGAGCTGTCCCGCGGCTGGATGTCGGTGTCCGGCATCGTCAACACCCACTTCATCGTGGCCTACCTGATCGGCCAGCACGGCTCGGAAGAGCAGAAGCAGCGGCTGCTGCCCCGGATGGCGACCGGCGAGGTGCGCGGCGCGTTCAGCATGTCCGAGCCGGAGACCGGCTCCGACGTCTCCGCGATCAAGACGCGCGCCGTGCGCGACGGCGACACGTACGTGCTCAACGGCCAGAAGATGTGGCTCACGAACGGGGCGTACTCGTCCGTGGTGGCCACGCTGGTCAAGACCGACCAGGGCGCGGACAGCGTCTACGGCAACATGACCACGTTCCTGCTGGAGAAGGAGCCCGGCTTCGGCGAGACCGCGCCCGGCCTGACCATCCCCGGCAAGATCGAGAAGATGGGTTACAAGGGCGTCGAGACCACCGAGATGGTGCTGGACGGCCACCGGGTGCCCGAGTCGGCGATCCTCGGCGGCGCGGAGCAGGCCGGTCGCGGCTTCTACCAGATGATGGACGGCATCGAGGTGGGCCGCGTCAACGTGGCCGCCCGCGCCTGCGGCATCTCGATCCGCGCGTTCGAGCTGGCGGTGGCGTACGCCCAGCAGCGCTCGACGTTCGGCAAGCCGATCGCCCAGCACCAGGCCATCGCGTTCAAGCTGGCCGAGATGGGCACCAAGATCGAGGCATCGCACGCGCTGATGGTCAACGCGGCCCGGCTGAAGGACTCCGGCGAGCGCAACGACGTCGAGGCGGGCATGGCCAAGCTGCTGGCCAGCGAGTACTGCCACGAGATCGTCACCGAGTCGTTCCGCATCCACGGCGGCTACGGCTTCTCCAAGGAGTACGAGATCGAGCGCCTCATGCGCGAGGCCCCGTTCCTGCTCATCGGCGAAGGCACCAGCGAAATCCAGAAGACCATCATCTCCCGCGGCCTGCTCAAGGAGTACCGCGCCCGCTGAGCACGTCAGTGGGAGCGGAGTTCCGGTGGGGCGGCCGTGAGGTGGGCCAGGTCGCCGCGGCGTTCGGGGTGGTCCAGGTAGTACTGGAGGACGGCGGCTATGTCGGTGTCGCGCATGCGGTATTCGGCTCCGCGCAGGCGCAGGGTGCTGTCGGTGGTTTCGAGGCGTAGGCCCGACCCGCTGTTGAGGCGGGCTGAGCGGAGCTGCGACCAGGGGAAGTGGCGGCGGTGCACGCGGACCCCGCTCGCGTTGAGCACGATCTGGCGGGCGCTGCCGTGAGCGGGGCGCACGACGATCCAGAGCAGCCCCAGCGTGAGGAGCGTCCATACGATCGCGAAGGCCAGTTCGCGGCCGTCGTTCAGCCGCGCCCAGCGGGCGATGATCGGCAGCTGCACGGCGAACCAGATCCCGGTCAGCACCCGGTCGGACACCGGGGTGAGGACGAGGCCGGGTTCGCCGTCGGCGGCGCCCTGCCGCCACTGCCCGGTCGGGTGGCGGCTGAGGTGGAACGAGCGGGCGAGCGCGGCCCCGACGCCGATGACGACCAGCCAGAGGGTCCCCGCCTCGTCCTGGGACAGCGGGTGGATGGGCGTGGTGCGCCCGTACCACCACGCGCCGGCGATGAGCAGCAGCCCGGCCGCGGTCAGGTAGGCGGAGCGGGCGCGCGGGGTCGTCGGCACGGCGATCACCCGGAAAGGCTACGAGACCACCTCACCTCCACCAACGGCGCGGCCGGTGTCGATTTCGGGGCAGGCTATTCTGGCCGACGTGCGACGACTGCTCACCCCCGGCTGGCTGGCCGGTCATGCGCTGGCGCTGCTGGCCGTCGTCACATGTCTGGCCCTCGGCTGGTGGCAGGCGGGCCGTGCCGCCGAGGGAAACACCTTGAGCTGGGCGTACACCTTCGAGTGGCCGATCTTCGCGATCTTCGTGGTGGTGATCTGGGTCCGGGAGATCCGGCTCACCCTGCGCAAGGGCCGTGCCGAGCCGGCGGCCGCGGCCGTTGACCCGGTGGACCGGCCGCGGCCGGTCATCACGCGGCGGGTGAACCAGCCCACTGCCGCGGACGACGACTCCGGTGATCCGCAGCTGGCCGAGTACAACCGATACCTGGCGTGGCTGAACGAGAACCCCGAGGCACGACCCAGCGACTATCCCGCTAAGGAGTATCGATGAACGGCGCACTCACCCGGTATCGCGTCATCGCCTGGATCGTGGGCGTCATGCTGCTGCTGCTGACGCTCGTCGCCATGCCGATGAAGTACTTCGGCGACAACAACCTCGGTGTCGTGATCATCGCCCCGGTGCACGGCTGGCTGTACGTGGTCTACCTCGCCGCGGTCGGCGACCTGGCTCGCCGGGTGCAGTGGCCGGTCACCCGCATCCTGCTGGTGGCGCTGGCCGGCACCGTCCCGTTCCTGTCGTTCGTGATGGAGCGGCGCACGGTCGCCTGGATCCAGGGCAACGACCGGCAGCCGTCGTTCACAGAAGCGTGAGCTGGACGCCCGCCGCCTGCCCGGCGGCGGGCTCCGCCGGTTCCTCCCCGGTCAGCACCAGGTCGCGCGCCGGCGTGTCGCGCGCGGGCAGCCCGTGCCGCCGGCAGGCCCGGCGCACCTTCGCAGTGACCAGTCGCTGGTAGTCGGCGCTCACGTAGGCCCGCCCGCGCGGGTAGAGCCGCTCGTAGAACGGCACCAGGTCCGGATGGTTGGCGGCGAGCCAGCCCAGATACCACTCCCGGGCGCCGGGCCGCAGGTGCAGCACCAGCGGCGTGATGCTGGCCGCGCCCGCGGCGACGAGCGCGCCGACCGTCGCGTCGAGCTGCTCCTCGCTGTCGGACAGCCCCGGCAGGATCGGCGCCATCAGCACCCCGACCCGCAGCCCCGCGTCGCTCATCCGGCGCACCGCGTCCAGCCGCCGCGACGGGCTCGGCGTGCCCGACTCCACGCTGCGCCACAGCTGTTCGTCGAGGAAGCCGATCGAGAACGCCGCCGACACCCTCGTGCGCCGCGCCGCCCGCTCCAGCAGCGGTAGGTCGCGCAGGATCAGCGTGCCCTTGGTGAGGATCGAGAACGGGTTCGACCAGTCCGACAGCGCCTCGATGATGCCCGGCATCAGCCGGTAGCGGCCCTCCGCGCGCTGGTAGCAGTCGACGTTGGTGCCCATGGCGATCGGCTGGCCGTCCCAGCGGGACGAGCCCAGCTCGTGGCGCAGCAACTCGGGCGCGTTCACCTTGACCACGATCTTCGAGTCGAAGTCGTGCCCGGTGTCCAGGTCGAGGTAGCTGTGCGTGTTGCGGGCGAAGCAGTTGTGGCTGACCACGCCGTTGGCGATGAAGTCGCCGGTGCCGGTGGTGATGTCCCACAGCGGCAGTTCCAGGCCGAGCGGCTCGATCGAGGTGACGTGCAGCGGCACGGCGCCCTTGACCGCGATGCCCTGCACCGCGCGCCGCCGGGTGACCGCGGGGTCGGTCAGGTGGAAGAAGCGCAGCTTCTCCGGCAGCCCGCCGAGCAGCCGCAGGCTGAGCAGCCCGATCGGGTCGCGCCGGTCCTCGATCACGAACTCGAAGCCGAACGCCCGCAGCGCCGCCCGGGTGGGCTCGACCAGCTCCGGGTCGGTGTGCACGATGCGCCACAGGCCCTGGGTGTGGCTGCCCTCGGCGTCGAAGACGCCGGCCAGGAAACCCTTGTCCCATTCGGCGTCGCGCTCGTCGGGCCGCTCCAGCAGGCTGCTCACCAGGTCGAGATCACGCCGGGCGTACGTGCGCAGCCCGGTCCGCTGGCCCAGCGGGGCGAACTCGGCGGTGTGCGCGCCCGACTCGCGCAGATACCCGATGGTGCGGCTGAGCACCTGCGGCTCGGCGCCGGCCAGCCGGAACCGGGGCACGGTGCCGTACGGGTCGCGGTAGCCGGTGTCCGGCTCCGGGCGCAGCACCGCGTGCAGGTAGCCGCGGCGGTATTCCGGCGACTCCTTGGGCTGCTCGGCGAAGCGGCCGGTGCCCATCAGCTTGTTGCCGGTGGTCAGGTGCGGCCGCTGGTCGGCCCCCGACCGTGCTCCGGTGACGTGCTTCCAGCCCCGGTCGGTCAGGAAGCGGTGGTCGCCGCTGGCCACCAGCTCGGTGCCGTCGCGCAGGGTCAGCCGGTAGGCCGGCTTCACGGTGGACCACTTGTCGCGCACGTGGGTCACCGCGTAACGCCGGTAGGAGCCCTCGCGGACCGTGCCGATGATCGCGTCGCCGATCCGCAGCTCGGCGATGGGTTTGGTGCGCCCGTCGGCCATCAGCACCGGCGTGTCCCCGGCGAGGCAGTACGAGCAGGCGTGGGTGCAGCCGCGATACGGGTTGATCGTGTATTCGAACGGCACGCCGCGCGGCTCGCCCGCCACTTTGTTGATCAGTGACTTGGCGCGTACCTCGTAGAACGTCATCCCGGCGAAGCCGGGAGTGTCGAACGTACGCACGACCGCGCCGGGCAGCGGCTGCTGCACCGGCGCGGTCGCGTCCGGCGGGGTGCTCTCGGTGAGATGACTCCAGCGCACCCCGCTATTCAAACATATGTTCGAAGACTAGGCAGCCGTCGCGTCCGCCTTGACCTTCTCCATGTCGAGCTCGCGCACCTTCTGGATCAGGTCCAGGAACGCCGCCTCGGGCAGCGCGCCAGGCTGGGCGTACACGATCACGCCGTCGCGGACCGCCATGATCGTGGGGATCGACTGGATGTTGAACTGCATGGCCAGCTCCTGCTGGGCCTCGGTGTCCACCTTGCCGAAGGTGACGTCCGGGTTCGCCTCCGCGGCCCGCTCGTAGACGGGCGCGAAACGGACACACGGACCACACCAGCTCGCCCAGAAGTCGATGAAGGTGATGCCGTCCCCGCTCGTCTTCTCGCCGAAGTTGGCGGTCGTGAACTCCACGGTGCCCATTGTCGTGCTCCTCATTCCGATCGAGTGACCAACGTCCATGTAAACCGCTGCGCCACCTTGCACATTCCCGTCTTGTCCACGGTACCGACGGTGACGTGACACACAGGCCATCCCGCTATATGGCGGGCGAGTTGCGGACGACGATGTAAGGGTGTCCGCGACCTTCGTGTACGACGGCGACTGCGCGTTCTGCACCCGGTGCGCCGAGTTCCTCCGCCGGCGGGTGCCCACCGACGCGGAGATCGTGCCCTGGCAGCGTGCCGACCTGCCCGCCCTGGGCCTGACCCGGGAGCGGTGCGGCGAGGCGGTGCAGTATGCGGTGCCCGGCCGGCCCGTGCTGGCGGGGCCCGACGCGATCGCGGCGCTGCTGCTCGCGAGCCGGTCGGCGTGGCGTCCGGTGGGTCGCGTGCTGGGGCTGCCCGGCGTCGGCGCGGTGTCCTGGCCCGTGTACCGCCTGATTGCCCGCCACCGTCACAGGCTCCCCGGCGGCACCGCGGCCTGCGCGCTGCCCCCGCCGCCGCCCCGCCCTTGAATCGACGTCGGCCTACATCGACTCCGGTTCGCGGGAACTCGACGTAATAGGCCAACGCCTGTGGAAAACGGAGCGCGGCGAGGCGCTCGCCGGATGGCTACTCGGCAGTGTCGGGGCGCTTGGGGACCATGACCTTGCGCTTGAAGATGCAGACCAGGGTGCCGTCCTGGTTGTAGCCGCGGGTCTCGACGCTGACCACGCCGCGGTCGGGCTTCGAGCCGGACTCGCGCTTGTCGAGCACCGTGGTCTCGCCGTAGATGGTGTCGCCGTGGAAGGTCGGCGCGACATGGCGCAGGCTCTCGACCTCCAGGTTGGCGATGGCCTTGCCGCTGACGTCGGGCACTGACATGCCGAGCAGCAGCGAGTAGATGTAGTTGCCGACCACCACGTTGCGCTTGAAGTCGGTCTGCGTCGCCGCGTAGTGGGCGTCCAGGTGCAGCGGGTGGTGGTTCATCGTCAGCAGGCAGAAGAGGTGGTCGTCGTACTCGGTGACCGTCTTGCCGGGCCAGTGCTTGTAGATCGCCCCGACCTCGAACTCTTCGAAGTAGCGCCCGAACTGCATTGTCCGTCTCCCGCCCCTGGATGCAGCGAACGGCGGGGCCCTCCCCGGCACCCGCCGCCCGCGCTTGTGAAAAGGAGTCTGCACGAGCGTTACCGGCGAGTACATAGGCCGCGCCGAGAACTACATCACAGACAACGGCCTCCGGTCCGTCAGGGTGATTGGCACGCTTCACGGCAAGCGTGCGCGCTTGCGGCATATGCTGACGGCAGGAGGTCGCCATGCCGAGCAATTCCGCAGCGGATCACCTGATCTCGCGCCAGCTGTACCGGCGGGAGATCGCTCCCCTCACCTTCGAACCACACGAGTGGGAGCTGCTGACCCGGCTCCCGGCCCGTGTCATGATCGCCGCCACCTCCGCCGAACCCGACAGCGACCGCCGTACGGTCGACGAGGGCCTGGCCGGCATCAACGCCATCGCCGCCGGAGCCGACGTCGACTCCGAGCTGGTGAAAGCCATCGTCGGCGCGATCTACGCGGAGGCGGACCCCGATCCGCCCGCCGCGGAGCAGTTCCGCGACCCGCACGCCGCCATCACCGAGGTGCTGGTCGGCTGCCGCGCGGCGGCGATCGTGCTCGACGCGCGGGCCACGCCGGCCGACGGCCAGGCGTACCGCCGCTGGCTGGAGTCGATCGCGGACCAGGTCTGCGGCGCGGCCCGGACCGGCGGCCTGCTGGGCATCGGCGGGGTCACCCGCAGCCCGGCCGAGCAGCGCTTCCTGACCGACCTGGTGGACGCGCTGCGCAACGTGTGACCAGCTAAAATCCTTCACTTGTGACCATCGAACGCGAACGGGTCGTAGACGACGAACTGGAGGTCGGTGTCGGTCCCTGGGCCGGTGCCTGGCCCGAGGGTGCGCACTACGACCCCGAGCTGCTGGCCGCGGGCGACCGGCGCAACGTGGTGGACCGCTACCGGTACTGGCGGCACGAGGCGATCGTGGCCGACCTGGACACCCGGCGGCACGACTTCCACGTCGCCATCGAGAACTGGCAGCACGACTTCAACATCGGCACGGTGGTGCGCACCGCGAACGCGTTCCTGGCCGCCGAGGTGCACATCGTGGGCCGCCGCCGCTGGAACCGGCGCGGCGCGATGGTGACCGACCGCTACCAGCACGTACGCCACCACGACTCGGTCGAGGCCTTCGCCTCCTGGGCGCGCGGGGCAGGCGTGGCCGTCATCGGCATCGACAACCTTCCCGGCAGCGTGCCGCTGGAGACGACGACGCTGCCGCGGCACTGCGTGCTGCTGTTCGGCCAGGAGGGGCCGGGGCTGTCCGAGGCGGCCAGGGCGGCCTGCGACCGGATGTACTCGATCGCCCAGTACGGCTCGACCCGGTCCGTCAACGCCGGGGTGGCCTCCGCGGTGGCCATGCACGCCTGGATCCGCGCGTACGCCGGGCCGCCCCCCGCGTGACGACGCGCCGATCTTGGCGAGTGGCTTGACGTGCTCCGACGACGGGGCGGACAGTGGTGGGCATGGGGCTCGCGGTGTCATGTCCGCGGTGCGGTGGCGATCTGCGGCCGCCCGGTCTTGCGCACTCCGACTGGGTCTGCGAGCGCGACGGGCCGGTCCCGCCGCTGCACACCGCCCAGCATGTCAACCATGACGTCTTCGTCTGCGCCACCAAGCGCGCGGCCGAGTCGGGGGTCCCGCTGTGGTGCCCCTGGCCGCTGCCGACCGGCTGGACCGTCACCGGCGTGGCGTGGGCGGGCGACGACCGGTCCGGAGTGTCCGCCACGGCACTGGCGTGCAGCGGGCCGACACCGTTCAGCGACGGCCCGGCCGATGTGCTGATCGTGGCCGAGGAGCCGGGCGTAGGGCTGGGGGCGCATTTCGCGGGCCTGTCCGGCCCGGACCCCGGCCCGGCCCTGCTCGACCGGGAGGGCGGGCACGGCGCGCACGCGAAGGTGAAGGCCGACGGGCACCCCACTCCACTGTGGGCGGTGTCCACGCCCGACGACCGCAGCGCGTACGCCGGCGAGGCCCGGGGC
Source organism: Catellatospora sp. NPDC049133 (assembly GCF_040648455.1). Classification (NCBI taxonomy): domain Bacteria; kingdom Bacillati; phylum Actinomycetota; class Actinomycetes; order Micromonosporales; family Micromonosporaceae; genus Catellatospora; species Catellatospora sp. NPDC049133. The sequence goes on along the minus strand of NZ_JBEZDT010000008.1, from coordinate 39,057 downwards.
CGCTGGCTGTACGCCGTGACCTGGCCCGCGCAGGCCGGCTACCTCCTGTCGGAGGAGGTCGTGCTGCAGGACCTGACCGACTGGCTGCCGCCGGAACTGGTGTTCGGAGCGCTGTCGCCGCGGCTGCGTCCCACCCGTTGAGTCGACTTCCTTACTTTCCTCATCGGACGCTGCTCAAGGCGCTGGCACGGATATGCGCTAATGATTCTCGGCAGGCACCGTTACTGATACGCTGAGTCTCGCCACGGCCACCAGTTGTCGAGTGGACACGGCCAGGCGGAGGGGGATAGCCCGACATGCTCAAGAAGATCCTCACGTGGGGCGGCATCGCCTTTTTGATCTTCTTCGTGGCGTTCCGGCCCGATTCTGCGGCGAACGTCGTGAAGACGCTGGGCGGCACTGTCATGGACATCGCCCAGGGTTTCGGTGACTTCTTCGGCAGCCTGGTCGCTTAGCTCACATGATCGGCGGTCTCGGGCCGGACGAGCCAAGCGAGGAGCGCACTCCGGGGCCTGACGGTCCGGAGTGGTCCGGTCGCCGTGAACGCGACACGGAGCCCATCCCGCGGACGCGAGCGGAGTCTCAGCCACCGGCTGAGAGCGAGCTGCACGCCGATCCGGGCGACCACGCACACTTCATCGGCAAGGCCACTGTGGGGGCGAGCGCCGGCACCGCTTCGGGCGGCGCCGGAGGCAGACCCCCCGGTGACAACGCCACCACGGCGCCACTCGGTGACGAGCTTCCGAACTTCACCGAGGAGGAGCTCGCCGGGCTGCGGTTCGACGCGTCCGGTGTGCCGCTGGGGCCGCGCCGGGTGCTCCCGCTCGAAGACGAGCCGAGCGCCATGGTCGCGCGCTACCTGTTCCCCACCGAGCGTTATCGCGGGGAGTGGAAGCGGCACTGGGTGCACCTCACCAACCCGCTGCTGATCGGCGTGTTCGCCACGTTCGCGCTCGGCTACCTGTCGGGCTTCCTGGCGAAGTCCGACATCGCCGGCATGTGGGTGATCGCCGTGGTGGTCTGGGCGCTGGTGATGAGCTGGGTCGCCTGGACCGTCGCCGACTGGTACTTCGACCGGTTCATCCTGACCAACAAGCGGCTGATGCTCGTCAACGGGCTCATCACCCGCAAGGTGGCGATGATGCCGCTGTTGAAGGTCACCGACATGAAGTACGAGCAGTCGCCGCTGGGCCGCATGCTCAACTACGGCACCTTCGTGCTCGAGTCCGCCGGTCAGGACCAGGCGCTCAGCAAGGTCGAGCACATGCCGAACCCGAACGAGCTCTACCTGCGCATCGTCGAGGAGATGTACGAGCCCGCGGCAGTGGAGGCGCGGCTCGGGCGCGAGGCGGAAGAGGAGTAGTCGCCACTATTCGGCCACCGCCGAAATGCCCGATCGGCGACAGGAAAGTTCTCTACCAGATCTAGATCCGCTAGCGCGAGTGTGCCAGTCTGTCCGTTGAGGTTGACGCATACGGGGTATCCACCCGACACCGGGAACCGAACGGCGTGCGAAAGCCTCTTACACGGGGTGATGGGCGCGTCCGACGCGCCTCGGTCAGGCGTCCGCGACGTACGCCTGCGATGGGAGGTGCGTCTGTGAGCCACCGGTCGGCCATGGAGGACGAGTTCCGCGAGTTCGTGACCGCACGTTCGGCTGCCCTGCTGCGCACGGCATACCTGCTGGCCGGTGACTGGGCCACCGCGGAGGACCTGCTGCAGACGGCGCTCACCAAGACGTACCTGGCGTGGAAGCGCCTGGGCCAGATCGAGGCGGTGGAGCCGTACGCCCGCCGGGTGCTCGTCAACACCGCGACCAGCTGGTGGCGGCGACGCTGGCACGGCGAGCGACCCACCGAATTCCTACCGGAACGGGCCGCACCGGACAATCTCGAAGAGCAGCTCGAGCGCGATGTGATGTGGAAACATGTCAAAGCTCTTCCGGCACGACAACGCGCCGTGCTGGTCCTGCGTTTCTACGAGGACATGTCTGAGGCGCAGACAGCCGCGATGCTGCAGATCTCGCCCGGGACCGTGAAGAGCCAGACCTCACGGGCGCTCGGGACGCTGCGGTCGCGGCTGGCAGCCGAGGGAATCACCGGCAGGCTGCCGGCCGCGCAGGCGGCGGCGGAGCCGGCGGTCCCGAAGCAGCGGGCGGGCACGGTCGCCACGGAACCGCTCGACCTGCCGGTCGGCGAGGTCACCCTGACGGCCGAGCCCACCCCGGTCGCGGCACCCGTGGTGCCGTCGCCTCGGCGGGAAGCTGTTCGACCGGCCCGCGTGCCGGTCGGCCAACCTGGGCGGTGACCATGCTTGAGGACGAGCTGCGTGAGATGTTCGCGGCTCGCGCGCAGACCCTGCCTGCCGCCGCCGACCCGGCCGGCCGCGCCATCCGACAGGCGCGCCGGACGACCCGGCGACGGCGCACGGCGACCGGCACGATGACGGTGTTCGCCTTCGCGACCGTGCTCGGCGGCGCCGTGGCGGCGCAGGGGCTCGGCGCCGCGGCGACGACGGCCGCGGACCCGAACCGGGTCACCTTCCAGAACCTCTTCGGCGGCGAGGCTCCCGTCGCCGCCCGCCAGACCCAGCTGCCGACCATGGACCTGCCGGTCGACCTGCTCGTCGGCCAACAGCTGTGGACCGCCGACGGGCAGCGGGTGGACCTCGACCACGACGGCGACGTCTCCATGATCGCCAAGGTGCCGGACGGCTGGGTGTACTCCGACTCCAGCACCGTGCGCCTGCTCCCCAACAGCGCCGGTGGGACGGTCACGCTGTCCGGCCAGGGCGAGTGGGCGGTGAGCCACGACGGCACCCGGGTCGCCACCAACGACCAGGGCACGCTGGCGGTCACCAAGGTGAGCGGCGACGACCGGGGCACCACGCTCGCGTCGACGCCGGTGCCCGAGACCGCCGCCCCGGTCACCTTCTTCGGCGACCGCGTAGTCGTCTCCAGCGAGAAGGGCTTCGACTACTGGAGCGCCGAGGCGCCTTCGAAGTACAAGGACACCTGGAACGCCGAGCTGCTCGCCGTGTTCGGCGGCGCCGCGGCCAACGTGGCCGTCGGCATCGTGCGCGGCAAGGGCGAGCTGCTGTGCCTGGTCGACGTCACCGCGGTCAAGAACGGTCTGAAGATCGGCGCACAGCTGGGCTGCGGCGACCTGGTCGGCAAAGCGCTGGTAAAGCTCCACGCGGCGCTCTCGCCTGACGGCCGGCTGCTCGCCGTGGCTTCGCCGAGCGGTCTGCAGATGATCGACCTGGACCGGGCGCGCATCGACGCCGCGGCGAACAGCGGCAAGAAACAAGCGCAAGCGCAGGCGCAGGTCCAGGCGCTGGTGCTCCGGGCGGACTGCCCGATCACCGCCGTGGACGCCGTGGTCTGGTCGGACAACACGACCGTGGTGACGCAGACCGAGGGCGGCGGCATCTTCGCCTGCAAGAGCGACGGCACCAAGCTGCAGGTGGCACTGCCCCCGGACGTCCAGCCCGGCTGGACGATGATCCCTTCGTACGGCACCGGCAAGTGACGATCGACCTGCACCTGCACTCCACCGCGAGTGACGGCACCACTCCTCCAGGCGAGCTGATGCGTCTGGCCGGCGCGGCGGGGCTGCGGGTGGCCGCGCTCACCGACCACGACACCACCGCAGGCTGGGCGGCCGCCGCCCAGGCGCTGCCGCCCGGCCTGACCCTCATCCGGGGGGCCGAGCTGAGCTGCCGCTGGCACGGCGAGGGCGAGTCCATCGCCCTGCACATGCTGGCCTACCTGTTCGACCCGGTCCATCCCGCGCTGGTCGCGGCACTGGCCCGGGTCCGCGAGTCGCGGCTGGGGCGTGCCGAGCGCATGGTCGCGCTGATGCGGGCCGACGGTATCGACGTGGACTGGGCCGACATCCTGGCCCACGCCGACGGCGGCACCATCGGTCGGCCCCACCTGGCCGCCGCGCTGATCCGGGCCGGGCTCGTGGCCGACACGCAGGAGGCGTTCGGCCCGCGCTGGCTCGGCAACGGCAGCCCGTACCGGCTGCCGAAGGAGGACCTGGACGTTTTCGAGGCGCTGCGCCTGGTCCAGGCTGCGGGCGGGGTGACCGTGGTCGCCCACCCGCGCGCCTCGGTTCGCGGGCGGGTCGTGCCGGAACAGCTGTTCGGGCAGCTCGCGGCCGCCGGGCTGGACGGCCTGGAGGCCGACCATCACGACCACAGCCCGGCCGAACGCGCCGAGGTGCACCGCATCGCGGCCGAGCTGGGCCTGTTCACCACCGGCAGTTCGGACTTCCACGGCACCCACAAGAAGGTGCGCATCGGCGAGTTCACCACGGCCCCCGAGGCGCTGGAGCGGATCGTCGCCGGTGCGACGGGCGCCACCCCCGTCACGGGAGTCGCCGGATAACCCTTGCCAGTCGTGCTATGCATCCGGTGTGGATTGGAAGTTCTTCGGCGAGGTCTTCGTCACCCTGCTCGTCATCACCGACCCGCCGGGAATGGTGCCCATCTTTCTCGCGCTGACCGGGGCATTGCCCGCCCGGGACCGGCACAAGGCCGCCACGCATGCGGTCGCGCTGGCCCTCGGCGTCATCGCCGTCTTCGCGGTGGCCGGCCAGACCATCCTGGACTACCTGCACATCCAGCTGCCCGCGCTGCAGGGCGCGGGTGGCCTGCTGCTGGTCCTGGTCGCGCTGGAACTGCTGACCGGCAAGGCCGACGACCCCGACCAGCAGTCGACCTCGAACATCGCCCTGGTGCCGCTCGGCACGCCGCTGCTGGCCGGCCCCGGTGCGATCGTGGCGACGATGCTGTTCGTGCAGCGGGCCGACAGCACCGCGCAGTACGTGGCGATCGGTCTGGGCATCGTGGCGGTCATGGTCGCGGTGTGGCTGGTGCTGCGCTACTCCGGGATCATCGTGAAGGTGCTGCGGCCCGGCGGTATCGAGGTGCTCACCCGCATCGCCGGTCTGCTGCTCGCCGCGATCGCGGTCCAGCTGATGGCCGATTCGATCGGCGCCTTCGTCGAGCTGTTCACCACCGCGCATCCCTGACCGGGGCCGGTCGGGCGGTGCGGGGCACATTCCGTTCGGAATATACGCCGGCCCATCTCGTCGACTTCGATCTCGTGGGAGTCGACGAGATAGGCCAACGTCTGTGAAGAACGGGTTCTCGGGCGAGCGGGCGGGCGGGTCGGCTCGCGCGTGTCCGACCGGGCTGGCACGATCTGCCAGGTGAGCCGAACCCCCAGCCCCCGCCGCGGCAAGGACGTCCCGGAGCAGCTCGGCTTCGACATGATGCCCGAGCGCCTGTTCGTGTGCACCCCGAGCAAGCTCTCGTCGTACGCCGACTGCCCGCGCCGTTACCGGCACACCTACCTCGACCGGCCCGCGCCGCAGAAGGGGCCCGCCTGGGCGCACAACTCGCTCGGCGCGAGCGTGCACACGGCGCTGCGCAACTGGTGGGACCTGCCCGTGGAGCGGCGGGACAGCGCTGCGCTGCCGCGGCTGCTGAGGGCGACCTGGGTGCGTGAGGGCTACCGCGACGACGAGCAGGAGCGGGCGGTCTACGAGCGGGCGCTGGGCTGGCTGGAGGCGTACACCGCCGATCTGGACCCGGAGCTGGAACTGCTGGGCGTCGAGCGCACGGTGGCCGCGAAGACGGCGGTGCTGGCACTGAGCGGCCGGGCGGACCGGATCGACGCACGCGGCGGCGAAGCCGTGATCGTCGACTACAAGACCGGCCGCACCGGTCTGGACGCCGACGACGCACGCGGCTCGCTGGCGCTGGCGTTGTACGCGTTCGCCGCCGAGCGGGTGTTCCGCCGCCCGTGCCGCAAGGTCGAGTTGCATCACCTGCCGACCGGCACGGTGGCCGCGCACGAGCACACCCCGGAGTCGATCGCCCGGCACGTGTCCCGGGCCGAGGACACCGCGCGTGACATCGTGGCGGCGGAGAAGGCGCTCGCCGACGGCACGCCCCCGGACGAGGCCTTCCCGACCCGGCCGGGCAGCCTGTGCAGTTGGTGCGACTTCCGCCGGGTGTGCCCGGCGGGCGCGCAAGCTCCGATCAAGGAGACCTGGGCCGCCGTGGAGACGACCCCGACCGGCCCCGTTCCCGCCTAGATCACTCGACTTGCCTGGCACCTGGGCGAATGGCGTTCCAAGATACGCACAGGTGCCGGGCAAGTAGGACGATCTTGACGGCGCTGGCCGGTTCGGGTCAGGCCGGGGTGTCGGGGGTGCGGTCCTCGGCGGCGAGTTGCTGGCAGGACGGGCACAGGCCCCAGTAGGTGACCTCGGCCTCGTCGAGGGCGAAGCCGTGCGTCTGGCTCGGATCGAGGCAGGGTGCCGCGCCGACGGCGCAGTCCACGTCGGCGATCGCGCCGCAGCCGCGGCAGACGATGTGGTGGTGGTTGTCGCCGGAGCGGGCCTCGTAACGGGCGGGGGAGCCGGCGGGCTCGATGCGCCGGGCCAGGCCCGCGCGGGCGAGCGCCCCGAGCACGTCGTAGACCGCCTGGGTGGAGACCGAGTCGAGGCGCTGCCGGGCCTGCCGCGTGATCTCCTCGACCTCGAGGTGGCCACCCTGCCCGAGGATGTCGAGCACGGCGAGCCGCGGCCGGGTCACCCGCAGGCCCCGCGCGCGAAGGAGAGCCTGCGGCTCGATGTCGCCGTACATGAACACCATTTCAGCAGCTAACTTGGATCTCCTCAAGAAAAGGTCCGATATACGTGCTCTGCGACACGGGCCATTCCCCCTCTGTCCCATCGACGTGGGCGGGTCTAGGCTCACCTTGACCTTGGGTACGCACCCCCGGAATCCACGTGGAGGCACAGTGTTCGAGGAACTTCTCGGCCTGCCGGCTCACCCCCTGCTCGTGCACGCCGCAGTCGTGTTCGCCCCGCTGCTGATCGCCGGCGTGGTGGTCTATTCGTTCGTGCCATCCGTGCGCCGCTACATCGGCTGGGCGGTGCTGCTGCTCGGCGTCGCCGCGCCGATCGCGCTGTGGTTCGCGCGCCAGAGCGGCGAGGCCCTGTTCACGACGCTCGTCGAGAAGGGCTACCCGCCGCAGATCCTCGCCCAGGTGGACCTGCACAAGGACTTCGGCGACGCGGCGGCCTGGGCGGGTACCCTGCTCGGCGTGCTGGCGATCGCGCTGGTGCTGTTCACGCACTCGGCCGCGAAGAAGCCGGCGACCAGTGGTTCGCGTGCCGCGGGCTGGGCGCTGGTCGCGCTGAACCTGCTGGCCGCCGGAGCCACCGCCTACTACGTCTTCAAGACCGGCGACACCGGAGCGCAGGCGGTCTGGAGCAACATCTGACGGGTCAGGTCCGCCACTGCAGGCATGCGACCAGGATCAGCACGACGCCCGCGGCGATGCCGAGCGCGTTGGTGAACCGGTCCGCGCGCTCCTCCGCGAGGTCGATCGCGTCGTGGTCCAGTTCGGGCAGCCGCCGCGGGGGCACGACGCGCGGGGCGACCTCCGGGTGCCAGCCCGGCGGGGGTGGCACGGCGGGCGGCGGGCCGGGGTACGCCGCGGCGGCCTGCACGGCGTCGGCCCCGTCCGCGGACGGCGTGGGCCGGCGCCACTGATCGTCGGCGGGCCGGTTCACGAGGGCCGACCCACTGGCAGGCGGCGGGACCAGCCGATCCCGGCTGGTCCTATGCTGCGATGGTGAGCAGTGACGCTGTCCCCGGCGGTCGCGACGACGACCGCGTGGTGGAGTTCGACGACGAGAGTCCGGTGCTGCCGGAGCAGACCCGTGACGACACGGACCGGGGCTGGGGCGAGCGGTCGTGGAGCAACGACGACCGGCTGCGCGACGAGCGCCCGCCGCACTGGGACTGACCGCCGGCCACAGCGATGGCGGGGCTGACGCACCGCCGTACTATAGCGCGGAACCGGACATTGCGGACGTAGCTCAGGAAGCGCTGCTGCTCGCGGTCGACGACGAGGTGCTCGACGACGGCGTGCTGCTGCTCGACGAGGAGCTGCCGCCATTGGCCGAACTGCCGGACGACGAGCTGCTCGATGCCGCGGGGGCCGTGCCGGAGCCGCTGCCGCGCGAGTCGGTGCGGTAGAAGCCGGATCCCTTGAAGACCACGCCGACCGAGGAGAACAGCTTGCGCAGGGTGCCCTCGCACGTCGGGCACTCGGTCAGCGGCTCGTCCGCGAACGACTGCACGGCCTCCAGCTGGTGACCGCAAGCGGTGCAGGCGTACTGGTAGGTGGGCACGTTCCCCTCCATGATCATTGCTGGCACTCGGGTATACCGAGTGCTAATAGTGCCTGACCGCCCCGCGACGTGCCAAGTGGCTGTCGCCGATCACACTGTGCGGGTCAGCCGGGAATGCGCCGCAGGCCGCTCGGCATGAGCACCCCGTCAACCCGCTGGTCGTGCGCCTCGGTGGGGATCTCGTCGAGCAGTTCGCCGTCGTACAGCAGCGCGATCACCGGCGTGTCGCCGTGTATCCGGGCCAGGGCGCGGTCGTAGCTGCCCCCGCCGCGGCCGAGCCGCGTGCCGCTCCGGTCGACCGCGACCGCCGGGACCAGCACCAGATCGGCCGTGGTGATCCCCGTCACGCCGTGGCGCGGACCGGCGGGCTCGCGCAGCCCGAAGGCAGCGGGCAGCAGCGACTCCGGCCCGGCGTAGGCGGCCCAGTCGAGATCGCGGTCGGGCCGCAGCACCGGCAGCAGCACCCGGGTCACGCCGGGCGTGGCGGCCAGCCGGTCGGGCAGTCCGGGGCCGCCGGGTTCGCCGGCCATCGGCACGTACGCGCAGACGGTCAGCGCCGCACCGGGCTCGACCAGCTCCGGCAGCCGCGCGGCCAAGGCCGTGTCCGCCTCGTCGAGCGCGGCCGGGGTCAGCGCACGGCGGGCCGCCAGCACCGCGGCGCGCAGTTCGCGCTTGGTGGGCACGGGCGTCGTCACCGGGGGGAGCCCGCCCGGATCTGACGTCGTTCAGGGTTCGCCGCGGCGGTTACTGACAAAACGGAATATTCACTCATAACGTCCTCAGGTTGTACAAGCGACGCATCCTAGTTCGACGTTCGCCGTTGACCCCGGTGACTTCACCGCCGCCGAGGGGGAAAGTGTGACACTGCGCGCCCGGCTCACCACCGCCTTCCTGGCGGTGGTCCTCAGTCCCGTCCTGCTCGGCGCTTTCTTCGTCGGCACGATGGTCAGCAAGCTGTCCCACGAGCGCGCCACCGAACGGCTGGCCGTCGCCGCCGGCTCGGTGCGCACCTCCGTCGGCTCGCTCTGCGGTCAGCTGCGCGCCGTCGCCGAGGGCGTCGCCGCCGCGCCGGCCGACCAGCGCCTGGCCACCGCCGAACGCATGGTCGCCGCGGGCCTCGCCGGCGGTGTGCACATCGACACCGGCGTCGACGGCGTCACCACCGCCCAGGCCCCGGCCCCGCCGTGGGCCGACTGCGCCGGGCCCGACCCGCAGGTGCGACCGGACGCGGTGGCCGGGTTCGAGGCGCTGTCGGCCCGGGTGCCGCTGGCCGGCCCGAACGGCGAGCCGACCGGCACCGTCTCGGCCGCCCTCACCGTCGACGGCGACCTGATCCGCCGCCTGGCCCAGGCCAGCGGCGCGCAGCTGACTCTGCTGCCCGGGGCCGGTGTCCCGGCGGGCGCGTCCGCCGCCGACCCCGACCTGGCGGCCGACCCCGACGGCACCCTCGGTGAACCGGCCGACACCGCCGACGACATGGATGACACCGAGAACGATGCGGGGGCCATCGGCGGCATGCCCGGGGCTGTCCCGGGCGGTATCGGCGCGATCGGCACGGGTCCGGGCGCCACCGGAACGAATGGCGCCCCCGCCGGCACCGCAACGAACGGCCAGGCCCTCGCGGGTGCCGGGGCCGATGGCGTAGCAGCAGGCGTGCCGGCGGGGCAGCCCGGCGACCTCACGGGCGGCGCGCTGCCCGTCGACCCGACGGCCGACGGGCCCGGCAGCGCCGATGCCGCCGCTCCAGGCGGCCCGGCGGTCGGGCCGGACGCGGCGCAGGGCACCGGCGTGGCCGGGGACGAGCCGGTCGGCGGTGACTTCGGCCGCGAGGTCGACCTCGCTCCCGCTCCGGAGGAGACCGCCCCGGGCGGGCCGGTGCACACCACGATGCTCGGTGCGGATGCGGCCACCATCAGCGGGTACGCGGGCAGGCTGGGCGACGGCGCGACCGGCTCGGCCGACAACGGCCACCTGGTGGCCCGGATCGGGCCGGTGGCCGGGGAGCCGCTGCCGCTGGCCGTGTCGCTGCCCGCCCGCCCGCCGACCGGTCTCTACCTGCTGCTCACCCTCGTCGTTCTGATCACCGCCGGGGTGGCCGTGACGGTGGCCTGGTGGCTGGCGAAGACCGCGACCGAACCCGTGGTCGAGCTGGCCGCGGCCGCCGACCGGGTGGCCGGGGGCGACCTGGATGCCCGGGTGCCGGTCCGCGGCAACGACGAGATCGGCCGGATGGCCACCGCGTTCAACCACATGACCCGGGAGCTGCACACCTACGTGGCGGCGTTGACGGCCAGCCGGGACCAGCTGCGCGGGCACCTGGGCGTGCTCGGCGACACCCTGTCCAGCACCCACGACCTGGACCGCATCCTGCGGGTCATCCTGCAGACCGCGCGGCACGCCACCGGCGCGTCGGCCGGCATGGTGCTGCTGGCCGACCCGGCCACCGGCGCGCTGGTCGGCCAGTGCACCGAGGGCCTGCCCGAGCAGTGGACGACCGGCGAGCGGGGCACCCTGCGGGTGCCGTACGGGCTGGGCCTGACCGGTTCCGTCGCCGCCACCGGGGTGCCCCGGCTGGGCCGCGTCGAGCGGGACGGGCCGCGGCTGGACCCGGGCGAGCCGGACTGCCGTACGTACATGGTGGTGCCGTTCTCCGCGCCGGGGCTGGGTGAGGCGAGTTCGTTCCCGCAGCCGGGGGCGCTGCCCGCGGCACGCGGCGTGCTGGCCCTCTACGACCGGCTCGGCCGCGACGAGTTCGACGACTCCGATCTGGTCACCCTGCGCACCTTCGCCGGGCAGGCCGCGGTCGCGGTGGACAACGTGCGGGTGCACGAGGAGGCGCAGCGGCTGTCGGTGACCGACCCGCTGACCGGGCTGTTCAACTACCGCTCGCTGCGCGAGTCGCTGCGCCGGGAGTCCGAACGGGCGGTGCGCTTCGGCCGGCGGCTGTGCGTGCTGGCCCTGGACCTGGACCGGTTCAAGGAGATCAACGACACCTACGGCCACGCCGCCGGGGACGCCGTGCTGGCCGAGTTCGCCCAGCGCATCCGGTACGAGATCCGCGAGGTCGACGTGGCCTTCCGGCACGGCGGCGAGGAGTTCGTGGTGCTGCTGCCGGAGACCGACGAGGTGGGCGGCGTCGCCGTCGCGGAGCGGTTGTGCGACGCGGTGCGCCGTGAGCCGATCATCGTGCCGGCCCGGGACGGCGGCGCAGACCTCTACGTCAATGTCACGGTCTCCATCGGACTGGCCGTGCTGCCCGACCACGGGTCGCAGGGCGCCGGGGTGCTCCAGGCGGCCGACGAGGCCCTGTACGCCGCCAAGGCGGCCGGGCGCGACACCTTCCAGGTCGCGCTGCCCGGCGGGATCCTGTGCCCATCCGGCGGCGCGTCGAGCAGCCCACAAGCCCCTCGACAGGCTCGGGGCCGTTAGTCTCGCGACATGTCGGAGCACACCCCCCACGCACAAGCGCACGGTCAGCGGGCCACCAAGGCGGTCATCCCGGCCGCCGGACTGGCGACCCGGTTCCTACCGGCCACCAAGGCGGTGCCCAAGGAGTTGCTGCCGGTCGTCGACCGGCCGGTTCTGCAGTACATCGTGGAGGAGGCGTCGCGGTCGGGCATCAACGACGTCCTGCTCATCACGGGTCGCGGCAAGACCAGCATGGTCGACCACTTCGACCGACAGCCCTACCTGGAGGCGCGGCTGGAGGCCAAGGGCGACCTGGAGCGCCTGGCCGCCGTCCGCGGGACCTCGGAGCTGGCCGAGATCTACACCTGCCGCCAGGGCGAGCCGCTGGGCCTGGGCCACGCGGTCTCCTACGCCGAGTCCCACGTGGGCGACGCCCCGTTCGCGGTGCTGCTCGGTGACGAGTTCACCGAGGAGTCGCAGCCGCTGCTGCCGCAGATGATCGAGCTGCAGTCGCGCACCGGCGGCATCGTGCTGGCCTTCATCGAGATTCCGCAGGACCAGGTCAACCGGTACGGCATCGCGTCGGTCGCCGACGCCGGTCCCGAGTACGCCGATGTGGACAACGTCGTGCGGGTCACCGGGCTCGTGGAGAAGCCCGCCGTTGACGAGGCCCCGAGCAACCTGGCGGTCGTCGGCCGGTACGTGCTGCCCGGCACGATCTTCGACGCGATCCGGCGCACCAAGCCGGGCAGCGGCGGCGAGATCCAGCTCACCGACGCGATGGCGCTGCTGCTCGCGGAGGGCACGCCCGTGCACGGCATCGTGTACCGCGGGCACCGCTACGACACCGGCATGCCGCTCGGCTACCTCCAGGCCGTCGTGCAACTGGCCAGCGAACGCGACGACCTCGGCCCCGCCTTCACGGCGTGGCTGAAGTCCTTCGTCGCGGGCCTCGACCGCAATGCGGGGAAGGCCTCCTGACATGACCGCCACGGTCAGGTCCACTCCGGACCCCGTCCATCTCGACGCGGCAGCCGCGGCCGAGCTGACGCCACTCGCCGACTACCTGGGCAGCGTGCTGCGCAGGCTGCGGGCGCTGCCGGCGTTGGATCTGGACCTGACCCAGGCGCACGGCAACGTGCTGGCCGACAACGTGGTGGCGAGCCACCCGTACCCGGCCTTCGACCAGGCCGCGATCGACGGTTACGCGGCCCGGTCCGAGGACGTCGCCGCGGCGGCCGCGGGCCGGCCCGCCCGGCTGAACGTGGTGGGCGACCTCGCCGCGTCCAGCTGGCGGCCGGCCAGGCTCACGCCAGGCACCTGCTTCTCCGTCGCCGCCGGGGCGGCCCTGCCGCAGGCCGCCGACGTGGTGGTGCCGATCCGCTGGACCGACCAGGGCATGGCCTCGGTCGAGGTCTACCACCCGGTCAAGCGCGGTCTGGGCGTACGCCGCACCGGCGAGATCGTCGCCGAGGGCATGGTGCTGGCCCGCGCCGGGACCACGGTCACTCCCGCACTGGTCGGGGCGCTGGCCGCCAGCGGGATCGGGCACGTCGTGGTGCGGCCCAGCCCGCGTGTCGTGATCGTGTCCACGGGCGACGAACTCGTCGAGGCGGGTCGGGTCTCCCAGGCCGGGCAGGTCGTCGACGTCAACTCGCACGCGCTGACCGCGGCCACCGCGGAGGCGGGCGCGCACGCGTACCGCGTGGGGATCTGCGACGACGACCCGGAGGCGCTGCGCGCGCTGCTGGAGGACCAGACGCTGCGCGCCGATCTGATCATCACCACCGGCGGGTCCGGCACCGGGCCGGGCGACATGGTGCGGCGCATCCTGTCGCGCCGCGACGGCAGCCGCGCGGGCATGGTGACCTTCACCGACGTGTCGCTGTACCCGTGCGGCACGCTCGGCTTCGGCACCGTCGGCAGCGCCGAGGAGGTGCCGATCGTGTGCCTGCCCGGCGAGCCCGGGGCCGCGCTGATCGGCTTCGAGGTGCTGGCCCGGCCCGTGATCCAGGTGCTGGCCGGGGCCGAGCCGGTGTTCCGGCCCTCGGTGCGCGGCCACCTGCTGGAGACCGTCGCCTCGCCGGGCGGGCTGCGCGAGTTCCGGCCCGCACTGGTCGCCGAGCGCCGCGGGGGCGGCTACACCGTGCAACCCCTGGCGGGCGGTGCCCGTACCCTGGCCGGTATGGCGGAGGCGAACGGACTTCTGGTGCTGGGTGAGCGGGTGACCAGCGCGGCCGCGGGGTCCACCGTTGACGTGCTGCTGCTGGACCGCAGGCGATGAGCGAGCATCGCGAGCGAATCATGATGACGGCTCCTCATGCCGCCGACGAGCGCAGCGAGGAGAAGGCATGACCTCGGTGGGGTATCCGGCGGTGCTCAGCGACGGGAACGTCGTGCTGCGGCCGTACCGGCGCGGCGACGCCGGGCAGTGGGTCGAGGTGCGCACCTACAACGAGGCCTGGCTGCGGCAGTGGGAGGCCACCCCGCCCGCGCCCTGGGCCGAGCTGAACTCGACCGCCGCGTTCCACATGATCCGGCGGGCCATGCGCAAGGGCGCCCGCCAGGGCGAGTCGATGCCGTTCGCGATCTGCGTACGCGAGCAGGGCCGTGAACGCCTCGTCGGGCACATCAACCTGGGCAGCATCGTGCGCCGGGCGTTCTCGTCGGCGTACTGCGGCTACTGGATCGACTCGCGGGTGGCCGGGCGCGGCATCATGCCCACCGCGCTCGCGCTCGTCGTCGACCACGCGTTCGGGCCGGGCCGCCTGCACCGGGTCGAGGTCAACATCCGGCCGGAGAACAAGCCCAGCCGCCGCGTGGTGGAGAAGCTCGGCTTCCGCGAGGAGGGCTACCACCCTCACTACATGTTCATCGACGGCGCTTGGCGTGATCACATCGGATACGCGCTGACCTGGGAGGACGTCGCCACCGACGGCGGCCTGATGGCCCGGTGGCGGCGTCGGCGCGGCTGAACCCGACTTCACCTTCGTACGGTGTGGCGTTACGCGATCACGTGATCACGAACGTAGGCTCCCCTCACTGGAAGTCTTACGGTGGCCGATCGATGGGCCGGTCGCCGCACTACGGGTGTGACGGGAGGGGTGAGGGTGCCGACCTCGGTGCTCCTCGCCGTCCTCGCCGCTGCGGGCCTGCTCGCTCTCGCCCCGGCGCTGGTGCGCCGGTACGACGCCACCGAGCGGCTGGTGGCGGAGCGGGCGATCTCTACCGCGCGGGTGCTGTCGCGCCGGCGCCGCCGCCGCACGGTGCCCGGCCGCCGCCCGATCCGGCCGCCCCGGGCACTGTGCACCGCCCCCGTGTCCGCCCCGCCCTCCTCCGGCAAAGGCCCGTCCCGCACCCCGCTGCGGCTCGTCGGCCAGGGCGAGCGGGCCAAGGCCAAGCCCCGCCGACGGCACCGCCCCGCCGTGTACCGCCGCCGGCGGCTGCTCGCCGGGCTGGTGCTGCTGAACCTGGTGCAGCTGGCCGGCGTCGCGCTGGTCAGCCCCGGCTTCCTGATCAGCGTGTCGGTGACCGGCTCGATGCTGCTGCTGTACGTCGCCCACCTGCGTGGGCAGGCCCTGCGTACGGCGCGCCGCCGCCGGGCCGAGGAGCGGCAGGCGCAGTGGCTCGCCGAGCAGCAGGCGCAGGTGCGCCTCGCCCAGCGACGGCGCGCCGAGGCCCGCCGCGAGGCCGCCCGGCTGCTCCAGGAGGAGCTGCTGCGGGCCCAGGAGCAGCTGGCGGCCCTGCAGGCCCAGGCGGAGTCCCTGGCCGCCGAGGCGCCCCCGCCGCCGCGCGTGGCCACCATCTCCTACCGCGGCCGCCAGGGCGGCGTACGCGGCAAGCCGTACCACGCGGGCCCCGCCGCCTGAGGCCGTGCCGCGGGCCGGCGCCGCGGGCCGGTGCAGCGGCAAGATCGCTGTTTGCGGTCAGGATGTGGGGTCCGACCCGAGGTTCTGCCCTCAAACGGCGATCTTCAGCGGCGACGCCGCGCGCCGGACGGAGTGGGGACGCGGCAGGCGGGACGTGACGCGCGACGCACGGGGTATGGATTCGCGATCGTCCGGCGGACCTGCTAACCTTGGCCGGTCCGTGAAACGGACCAACTCGGGGACGTGGCGCAGCCCGGTAGCGCACCTCGTTCGCATCGAGGGGGTCAGGGGTTCGAATCCCCTCGTCTCCACCCGAGAAAGCCCAGCTCCTTCGAGCTGGGCTTTCGTCATTTCCGGGTGTGGTGGAGCCGGAAACGCCGAAGGCCCGCGGCGGCTCGCCACGGGCCTTCGGGAGGCGCTCCGCCGTCAGATCCAGCGGTTGCCCAGGAACATGCGGTGCTGCCAGTCCACGTACGGGATCGACTGGCCCGTGTAGATCGGGTAGAAGAACGCGAACATGATCACGACGAGCAGCACGTACGCGCCGAGTGCGATCGAACCGATGAGCTGCCTGTTCTCGTCCTGCGGCAGGCCCGGTGGAGAGGCGATGATCGCCCCGAAGACGAACACCACGGCCAGGATCAGGAACGGCTCGGCCGGCATGGCGTAGAAGTAGAACATCGTGCGGTTCGGGAAGAAGAACCACGGGATCAGCGCGGCGGCCGTCATCGCCAGGATCGCCCCGGCCCGCCAGTCGCGGCGCGCGATGCCGAACCACAGCGTCGCGCCCAGCGCGGGCAGGAAACTCCACCACAGCAGCGGCGTGCCCAGCAGCAGCACCTCGGCCGCGCACTGGTCCACCCCGCAGCCCGGGTCCCCGGACCAGTAGAAGGCCACCGGGCGGCCCAGCAGCAGCCACTGGATGGGCGCCCACGCCCCCTCGGACTGGTAGGTGTGCTCCGAGCTGAGGCCTTCGTGGAAGTTCAGCGCCTCCTGGTGGTAGTGCACCAGGCTGCTGAACCAGTTCGGCGACCAGGTCCGGTAGTAGCCCCCGTCGGTGAGGATCCAGCCGCTCCAGCTCGCCAGGTACACGCCCAGCACGACCGGGATGCAGGCGAGGATCCACAGGCCCTCGTCGAGGATGGTGTCGCGGATCGGGTGGCGCACCCCGGCACTGCGCCGGGCGCCCACCTCCCACCAGATCACCAGCAGCACGACCACCGGCAGGAACGCCAGCGCCGACCACTTCACGGCCAGGGCGCAGCCCAGCAGGGCCGCCGCCGCCAGCCGCCACCACGGCACCGCGAACGGCGGCCGGCTGTCCCGGCCCCGCCCGTGCGGGTCGCCGCCGCCCTCGACGAAGCGCAGCCAGCGCAGGCGGCGCTGATCACGGTCGAGGACCAGCGCGCCGAACGCGGCCAGCAGGAAGAACATCAGGAACAGGTCCAGCAGCGCGGTGCGCGACAGCACGAAGTGCATGCCGTCGAACGCCATCAGCAGGCCCGCCGCGCAGCCCAGCACCACCGAGCCGAACATGCGCATGGCGATGCGGGTGAACATCAGCACCGAGATGGTGCCGAACACCGCCGCCGACAGCCGCCAGCCCGCCTCGTTGTAGCCGAGGACCTGCTCACCCAGTCCGATGATCCACTTGCCGAGCGGCGGGTGCACGACGTAGCCG
This sequence comes from Catellatospora sp. NPDC049133, assembly GCF_040648455.1. Lineage (NCBI taxonomy): Bacteria > Bacillati > Actinomycetota > Actinomycetes > Micromonosporales > Micromonosporaceae > Catellatospora > Catellatospora sp. NPDC049133. Next base: position 21,877 of record NZ_JBEZDT010000008.1, on the reverse strand, counting down.
GCGGTGCCGTTCTTCTCGTCCCACTCGAACCCCTTCTCCCACAGCCAGTGGGCGTCGGTGGCGTAGTAGGTCTCGTCGAAGATCTTGCCGGGCGGCTTCGCCAGGTTGTAGAGGCGCAGCACGCCCGCGAGGAAGGTGACCGCCAGCGCGGCCAGCCACGCGTACGGGTTCAGCCGCTGCTCCAAGGGCAGCAGCCGACGCCGAACGACATTGAGCACGTGCGGCTCGGAAGTGGTGGGCGCCTGCGGGGGCGCCGTCGCCGTCTGGGTCACGCCAAGGATCGTAGGCTGAAAAACTCGGAATCCGTCGCCTCAGTTCGCGGTGATCGGCAAAAGAACGCATCGAAGGCAGGGACAGATGGCGGAACTCACCGGGCTGGTGCTGTGCGGCGCGCCGCTGGGCAACCCCGCGGACGCCTCGGCGCGGCTGCGCCAGGTGCTCACCGAGGTGGACCTGGTCGCGGCCGAGGACACCCGGCGGCTGCTCCGGCTGGCCCGCGACCTCGACATCGTGATCCCCGGCAAGATCGTCTCGTACTTCGAGGGCAACGAGGAGCGGCGTACCCCCGAACTGGTCGAGGCGATGCGCGACGGGCAGCGGGTGGCGCTGGTGACCGACGGCGGCATGCCGAGCGTCAGCGACCCCGGCTACCGGCTCGTCGCGGCGGCGCTCGCGGCCGGGCTGCCGGTCACCTGCGCCCCCGGCCCCAGCGCGGTCACCACGGCGCTGGCGCTGTCCGGGCTGCCCTGCGACCGGTTCTGCTTCGAGGGCTTCCTGCCGCGCAAGGGCGGCGAGCGGCGCGCCCGGCTGGCCGCGCTCGCGGCCGAGGAGCGCACCCTGGTCTTCTTCGAGTCCACCCACCGCGTCCAGGACACCCTCACCGACCTGGTGGCGGCCTTCGGCGGCGACCGGGCCGCCGCCCTGTGCCGCGAACTGACCAAGACCTACGAGGAGGTACGCCGCGCGCCGCTGGCCGCCCTCGCCGAGCTGGAAGAGTTTCGGGGCGAGATCACCCTGGTCGTCGCGGGCGCGGTGCCCGACACCACCCGCCCGACCGACGAGCAGCTCATCGCCGAGGTCGCCGCGCACGTGGCCGAGGGCATGTCCCGCCGCGACGCCGCCGCCGCCGTGGCCGCCGCCCACCGCCTCCCCAAACGCGACGTCTACGACCTATCCACCCGCCGCTGACCCCGCGCACCCGGAGGCGGCGGGGTCAGCGGCCGCGGGTCAGAAGGTGGCGGCGAGGAAGCCGATGGTGACGAGGAGGGGGCCGGCGAAGGCGAGGCCGACGGCGGCGAGCCGTTCGCGGGGCTCCGGCAGGCGCAGGGCGCCGGTGGCGAAGACGATGGCGACCGAGCAGAGCAGCACGATCGACAGCCCGACGATCCAGCGCAGGTGCAGGCCGCCGGTGCCGTTGGTGACGTACGCCCGGTGGCTGTTCGCCCCGACGATGCGCGCCGGGGCGCTCAGGCCCTCGGCCTGGCCGGGCGGGCCGAACACGTCGACCGGTACGGCGGTGAAGTCGCGCGCCGGGGTGGCGAACTCGCCCACGCAGCGCTGCAGCAGCCCGCTGCCCGCGCAGCCGGTGACGGTCAGGGTGCCGGTCTTGCCGTGACCCATCGCGAGCCACAGCGGCTCCGCGCTGACCCAGCTGAAGAACGCCGCGACCAGCGCGAACAGGATCAGCAGCGGCATCGCGACGACGGTGCGCCGGGGCGCGCGCGGCGGCCGCGCCCGCTTGCGTTTCGGGGCGTCCTCCGGCCGGGCGCGACGGCCGCCGCGCAGCCGAGGGTCGATCCAGCTCTCCCGGGGGACCTCCTGCACCGGCATGGTGAACGCCTCGGTGGGCGCGGAGTACCCGGCGGCCTGTGCCTGAACGGCTCCGGCCGACACCGGCCGGTGCGCCCCGGGCGGCGCGGGGATGGTGGGCACGGGAACGCCGGGCACGGCCTCGCCGACGGCGTCCGGCAGGTCGGCGTGCCAGTCGTCCTCGGCCAGGTCGATCGTCACGGCGTTCCGCGCGGTCCGCGCCGGCCGGCCGTGAGCCACGGTGTCGCCGCCCCGGCCGAACGCGGACGGGGGCGGGTCGTCGTCCAGGGCGTACTGGTCGAACGGCTCGTCGGGGTCGGGGCGGCGGGTGGGCTCGCCGAGCCAGGACGGGTTCGTGCGGCCGTGTTCGGGCAGGTCGAGGTCGAAGCGACCGGTCGGCTCGCCGAGCCAGGCGGGATGCTCGCGCTCCGCGGGCTCCGGGGCCGGCGCGGATTCCGTGGCGCGGGCGGGCTCGACAGCCTGGGCAGGCTCGACGGCCTGCGCGGGCGTCGCGGGTGGCGCGGGCTTCGCGTCGGCGGCCGGGGCGGGATCCGGCTCCGCGGGTGCGCTGTCCACGTGCTGCGGCGCTGCCTCGCAGCCCGGCTGTTCCGCGTCGGCCGCCTGCTGCACCGGGTCGGCCGGCTGCGGTGCCGGGTCGGGCGTGGCGGCCCGACGCGACGGGGGCGCTTCGTCGGGGCGGCGCCACGGGGCGTCCAGGTCGGTCGGCAGGGCCACCAGGCCGGGCGGGGGCGGCGCGATGAGCGTGCCGGACCGTACGGGCCGGGAGGGGTGGGGTTCGTCGCGGCCGGGGGCCGTGCCGGGCTCGACCCGCTGGGTGGGCTCTTCGTGCGCGAGGCTGTCCACGTTATCCCTCATACCTGGTCATTTCACTCCAGTCGGACACCCGACAAGCGGATTTGCCGCGCGTGTCGTACTAGGTGACAACCGGTGCATCGGCCAGCGGCGGCCTTCACTACGCTGGTTAGTCATGAGTCACGTTCTCGCCGCGGTCGCCTGGCCTTATGCCAACGGCCCGCGCCACATCGGTCATGTCTCCGGTTTCGGAGTGCCCTCCGACGTCTTCAGCCGGTACATGCGCATGGCGGGCCACGACGTGCTCATGGTGTCGGGCACCGACGAGCACGGCACGCCGATCCAGGTGCAGGCCGACGCCGAGGGCATCACGCCCCGCGAAGCGGTCGACAAGTACAACCGCATGATCGTCGAGGATCTGCACGGCCTGGGCCTGGCCTACGACCTGTTCACTCGGACCACCACCCGCAACCACTACGCCGTGGTGCAGGAGCTGTTCACCGCCCTGTTCGACAACGGGTACGTGATCGCGAAGACCACCCAGGCCGCGATCTCCCCGTCGACCGGCCGCGGCCTGCCCGACCGGTACATCGAGGGCACCTGCCCGATCTGCGGGTACACCAGCGCCCGCGGTGACCAGTGCGACAATTGCGGCAACCAGCTGGACCCGATCGACCTGATCAACCCCAAGTCGAAGATCAACGGCGAGACGCCGGAGTTCGTCGACTCGGAGCACTACTTCCTCGACCTGTCGGCGTTCGCCGAGGCGCTGGGCGCGTGGCTGGACACCCGGGAGGGCTGGCGGCCCAACGTGCTGCGCTTCTCCAAGAACCTGGTGGCCGACCTGCGCCCCCGCGCGATCACCCGCGACCTGGACTGGGGTGTGCCGATCCCGAAGGAGGGCTGGGACACCAAGCGCTTCTACGTCTGGTTCGACGCGGTCATCGGCTACCTGTCGGCCTCGATCGAGTGGGCCCGCCGCTCCGGCGACCCGGAGGCGTGGCGCAAGTGGTGGCAGTCCGAGGACGGCCGCTCGTACTACTTCATGGGCAAGGACAACATCGTCTTCCACTCGCTGATCTGGCCGGCGATCCTGCTCGGCTACGACGGCAAGGGCGACAAGGGCGGCAAGCCGGGCGAGCTCGGCGAGCTGGGCCTGCCCACCGAGGTGGTGTCCAGCGAGTACCTGACGATGGAGGGCCGCAAGTTCTCCTCCTCGCGCCGGGTCGTCATCTACGTGCGCGACTTCCTGGCCCGCTACGACGCCGACGCGCTGCGCTACTACATCGCGGTGGCCGGTCCGGAGACCACCGACACCGACTTCACCTGGGCGGAGTTCCTGCGCCGCAACAACGACGAGCTGGTCGCGGGCTGGGGCAACCTGGTCAACCGCACCATCTCGATGGCGGCGAAGAACTTCGGCGCGGTGCCGATGGCCAGCAACCTGACCGCCGAGGACACCGCGCTGCTGGAGACGGTGCGCGGCGGCTTCACGACGGTCGGCAACCTGCTGGAGAACCACAAGCAGAAGGCCGCGATCAACGAGGCGATGCGGATCGTCGGCGAGGCCAACAAGTACCTGTCGGACCAGTCGCCGTGGAAGATCAAGGCGGAGGAGGACCGGCCCCGGCTGGCCACCATCCTGCACACCGCACTGCAGGCGATCACGGACTGCAACACGCTGCTGACGCCGTTCCTGCCGCACGCCGCGCAGAAGATCCACACGCTGCTCGGCGGCGAGGGCGTGCACGCGCCGATGCCCGAGATCGTCGAGGTGTCCGATCTCGACGGCGGCCCCGGCTACCCGGTGCTCACCGGCGACTACACCGTCGGGGCGAAGTGGGAGCCGCGCGAGCTGCGCGCCGGCACGCCGCTGAGCGCACCGACGCCGGTGTTCAAGAAGCTGGACCCGTCCATCGTGGACGAGGAACTGGCCCGGCTCGAAGGCTAGAGCGGGTACGGGATGTTGACGTCCTGGGCGTCGGTGACCTCGGTCGCCGGCGCCCAGGCCTCGTAGATGCCCCGTTCGTAGCACTGCGCGCCCAGCGCGGCCACGTTCTGCGGGTCGGGGCGGCACAGGCGCAGCCGCACCCAGGTGCTGTCGGCCGCGAGCACGGTGCAGGGCGCGCCGCGCCAGTGCGCGTACCGGGTACGCCGCTGCAGCGACTCGACCGGGTAGCGGGCGGCCCGGCTCATCGCCAGGACCCGGAACTCCTCCGGCGGGTCGGCGACGGCCTCGTACTCCTCACCCCGGAACGTGCCGATCAGTCGGCTGAACACCGTCTCCGTACGCGGGATCGGCAGGTACTCCTGATCCGCGCTGATCTCGCGCAGCGGGTGCAGCAGCCGCCGCCACTGCGGGCCGACCAGGCGCAGCCAGCCCCGCTGCTCGGGCTGGAAGGTGTACAGCACGATCTCGGTGCCGTCGGGCACGTACGCGACCAGCGCCGCGTGCGCGGGCAGCGGCAGGTCGGCGAAGTCCGCCGTGACCCACTCGGGGATCAGCTCGCTGCTGCTCGGCGCGAACCCGGTGCCCAGCACCGCCGCGCCGACCCGGTCGTGCGGCGGCATGGCCACCAGCCCGGCCACCGCGTCCCCGATCGACGGCATGTAGTCACGCGGGTCGACGGCCCGCCAGCGCAGCACGTACGCGATCTCGTCCGCCGGGTCCTGGGCCCCCGTGCCGCCCGCGCCCAGGACGGCGAGTTCGGCGGGAGTGCGCAGGTGGGCGATGTCCCACTCGCGATAGCAGAATCCGTGCGGCAACCGGCCGCGCAGCAGGGCGGTGACGCCGGTGGGGTTCAGCGGCATGATCATCCGGGTGCCGCGGCGCACCGTCGCGCTGGCCCGCACGGTGCCGACCAGTTCGGCGGCCTGCCGGTCACGGGGTGGGCGCTGGCTCAGCCGGTGCACGTGCTCCCAGCTCACCGCGCGCGACAGCGGCGCGCACAGCGGCGACTCCGGGTGCGACGCGGCCAGCGCCTGCGCGCCCGCGGTGACCTCGGCGGCCGGCACGAACCGGTGGTACGCCCACCGGGCCGGGTTGTCCAGGCGCAGGAAGCCCGGCGCGGGCATCTCACTGAACAGCTCGTACGCGGCGCCGCCGGCGATCGCGTCCGCGGCGTAGGCGCGGCCGTCCACGAGGACCGTGCCGCGCTCGGTGTCATTGACGGTCGTCACGAACTCCGACGCTAATCTCCGTGCGTGCCGCCCAGGTGAACACGGCCTGAACAGAAGGCCGCGCGCAGGGTGATCGACCTCGCAGCGGGACGGTCCGCTCACCGACGGCAGCACCGGGTGGGATCATGGCCGGGTGACGAACGATCGCGCCGCGCGGGCCGCCGAACGCCGCTGGGAGTCCTTCCCGCCCGCCCCGGAGCCGCTGCCCCACCCGGTGCTGGACAGCCACACCCACCTCGACATCGTCGCCGAGGACGGCGGCGACCCGGCCACCCAGATCGACGCCGCCGCCAACGTCGGCGTGGACCGGCTGGTGCAGGTCGGTGTCGACGTGGCCTCGTCGCGCTGGGGCGCGGCCTGCGCCGCCGAGCACCCCGCCGTCGTCGCCACCGTGGCGCTGCACCCGAACGAGGCTCCCCGCCTGTCCGATCTGGACGCGGCGCTCGCCGAGATCGCGGCGCTCGCCGAGGACCCGCGGGTGCGCGGCATCGGCGAGACGGGCCTGGACTTCTTCCGTACCAAGGAAGAAGGGTTGAAGCCGCAGGAGCGCAGCTTCCGCGCGCACATCGCGCTGGCCAAACGCGTCGGCAAGCCGCTGGTGATCCACGACCGCGACGCCCACGCCGACATCCTGCGGGTGCTCGACGACGAGGGCGCCCCCGAGACGGTGGTGATGCACTGCTTCTCCGGCGACGAGGCGTTCGCCGCCGAGTGCGTGCGGCGCGGCTTCGTGCTGTCCTTCGCCGGCACGGTCACCTTCAAGAACGCCCCGCAGTTGCGGGCCGCCGCCGCACTGACCCCGCCCGGCCAGATCCTGGTCGAGACCGACGCGCCCTACCTGACGCCGATGCCGCACAGGGGCAGGCCCAACGCCTCCTACCTGATCCCGCTGACCGTGCGGGCCCTCGCCGAGGCCAAGGGCATGCCGCTGGCCGAGATGTGCGAGGCGATCTCGGACAACGGGAACCGGATCTTCGGGCCCTGGTGAGTGTCGCCAGGCATGTCCAACCCGCGCGGACCGCCCGATAGCCTGATGGTGTGACCGTTGAACAGGCAAGACTGCTCGGCCCGGCGGAGATCCGGGAGCTGGCCGCGCGGCTCGGCGTCGCGCCGACCAAGAAGCTCGGGCAGAACTTCCTGCACGACCCCAACACCATCCGGCGCATCGTGGCCGCCGCCGAACTCGACCCGGCCGACGTCGCCGTCGAGGTCGGGCCCGGCCTGGGCTCGCTGACCCTGGGCCTGCTGAGCGCCGCCGCGCACGTGCACGCGGTCGAGATCGACCCGCCGCTGGCCGCCGCGCTCGGCGCGACCGCCGCCGAACGCGCCCCCGGGCTCGCCGACCGGCTCACCATCCACAATGGCGACGCCATGCGGGTCACCGCCGCCGAGTTCGACCCGCCGCCCACGGCGCTGGTGGCGAACCTGCCGTACAACGTCGCCGTGCCCGTGGTGCTGCACCTGCTCGCCGAGCTGCCGAGCATCCGGCACGGGCTGGTCATGGTGCAGAAGGAGGTCGCCGACCGGCTCACCGCCCAGCCCGGCAACAAGATCTACGGTATCCCGTCGGTGAAGCTCGCCTGGTACGCCTCCTCCCGGCAGGCCGGGAAGGTGCCGCCCGCGGTGTTCTGGCCGGTGCCCAACGTGGACTCGGGCCTGGTCTCGTTCACCCGCCGCGAACCGCCCCGCGACGACGTCAGCCGCGACGCGGTGTTCGCGGTCGTCGATGCGGCGTTCGCGCAGCGCCGCAAGACGTTGCGGGCCGCGCTGGCCGGTTGGGCCGGGGGTGCCCCGGCCGCGGAGGCGCTGCTGCGCCAGGCGGGCATCGACCCGTCCACCCGCGGCGAGCAGCTCGACGTGCACGCGTTCGCCGCCCTGGCCGCCGTGAAGGGCTGACCGGAGCGGGGCGTGGGAGCGGGGTGCCGCCCCGCCGGGTGATCCGGGCGGGGCCAGTACGCTGGTCGGCGTGACAGAGGCATGGACGCTCGGCGACGACGACGATGACCTGGCGGGAGCCTCGTCAGGACCGGTCCGGGTGAGAGTGCCCGCGAAGATCAACCTGCACCTCGGGGTCGGGCCGCTGCGCTCCGACGGCTACCACGAGCTGCACACCGTCTACCACGCCATCTCGGTGTACGACGAGGTCACCGCGCGGTCCGGGGACACCCTCAGCCTCACCATGCAGGGCGAGGGCGTCGGCGAGCTGGAACTCGACGACAGCAACCTGGTCATCCGCGCCGCGCACGCGCTCGCCGCGGCCGCCAAGGTGCCCGCGCACGCCCGCCTGCACCTGCGCAAGACCATCCCGCTCGCGGGCGGCCTGGCCGGCGGCTCCGCCGACGCCGCCGCGACCCTGGTCGCGCTCGACGTGCTGTGGGGCACCGGCCTGGGCCGCGACGAACTGGCCCGGATCGCCGCGACGCTCGGCTCCGACGTGCCGTTCCTGCTGTACGGCGGCACCGCGCTGGGCACCGGCCACGGCGAGGCGGTCAGCCCCGTGCTGGCCCGCGCCAACAAGTGGCACTGGGTGGTGGCGTTCGCCGACGGCGGCCTGTCCACCCCGCAGGTCTACGGCGAACTGGACCGGATGCGCGCCGCCGGCACCGCGCCCGCCCCATTGGGCAGCAGCGACGACCTGCTCAGCGCACTGCGCCAGCGCGACCCGGCCGTGCTCGGCGCGGCGCTCGGCAACGACCTGCAGGCGGCGGCGCTGTCGCTGCGGCCCTCGCTGGCCGACACGCTCGACGTCGGGGACAAGGCGGGCGCGCTCGCCAGTCTCGTCTCCGGCAGCGGCCCGACCTGCGTCTTCCTGGCCCGTGACGAACCTCATGGGGCAGACCTCGCCCAGGCGCTGCGCGAGTCGGGCCTGTGCCGCGGCGTGCAGCAGGCGTACGGAGCCGTGCACGGCGCCCGGATAGGCTGATCGGATCATGGCCAACATCATCAATCTCGACCGGGTGAGCAAGGGTTACGGCCCGACCGGCCCGCTGCTCACCGACGTCTCCCTAGGGTTGGACGACGCGGACCGGATCGGCGTGGTCGGCCTCAACGGCGCGGGCAAGTCGACCCTGCTGCGGATGCTGACCAAGACCGAGGACCCCGACTCGGGGCGCGTCACCCACCGCCGCGACCTGCGCGTGTCCGCCCTGCCGCAGGCGCTCGACCTGGCCCCCGACCTGACCGTGCGCGACGTGGTGCTCGGCGACGCCTGGCTGCCCGCCGCGTTCCAGGCCGAGCACGAATGGGCCGGCGACGCGGGCGTCCGCAACATCCTCGACGGCCTCGGCATGCCCGGCCTCGGGCTGGACCAGCCCGTCGGGCCGATGTCCGGCGGCGAACGGCGGCGCATCGCGCTGGCCGCCCTGCTGGTGCGCCCGACCGACCTGCTGATCCTCGACGAGCCCACCAACCACCTCGACATCGCGGGCGTCAACTGGCTGGCCCGCTACCTCAACGAGAGCCTGCGCGGCGCGCTGGTCGTGGTCACCCACGACCGGTGGTTCCTCGACGCGGTCTGCAACCGCATCTGGGAGGTCGCCGACCAGCAGGTGCGGGCGTACGACGGCGGCTTCGCCGCGTGGATCCTGGCCCGCGCCGAGCGGGAGCGGGTCGCCGCGGTGACCGAGTCCCGCCGCCAGAACCTGCTCCGCAAGGAGATCGCCTGGCTGCGCCGCGGCCCGCCGGCCCGCACCTCCAAGCCGAAGTTCCGCATCGACGCCGCGAACGCGCTCATCGCCGACGTGCCCGAGGCCCGCGACCAGGTCACCCTGGCCAAACTGGCCACCGCCCGGCTCGGCCGCCAGGTGTACGACCTGGAGAACGTCACCCTGTACGCCGGGCCGAAACTGATCCTCGACGACGTGACCTGGCACGTCGGCCCCGGCGACCGGATCGCGCTGCTCGGCGCGAACGGCGCGGGCAAGTCGACGCTGCTGCGGCTGCTGGCCAGGGTCACCGACGCGGCCGGGTTCCGCGCGGGTCAGACCGTGCGCCCCGCGTTCCTGTCCCAGGAGCTCGCGGAGCTGCCCGGTGAGCTGCGGCTGCTGGAAGCCGTCGAGCAGGTCGCCCGGCGGGTCAAGCTCGGCGACCGGGAACTGTCCGCGTCGCAGTTGGCCGAGATCTTCGGCTTCACCGACCGCCGGGTGTGGACCCCGGTGGCCGACCTGTCCGGCGGCGAACGCCGGCGGCTGCAACTGCTGCGCCTGCTCGCCGGCGAGCCGAACGTGCTGATCCTCGACGAACCCACCAACGACCTCGACACCGACACCCTGGCCTCGCTGGAGGACCTGCTCGACACCTGGCCCGGCACGATGATCGTGGCCAGCCACGACCGCTACCTGGTCGAGCGCGTCTGCGACAAGGTGTACGGCCTGCTCGGCGACGGGAAGATCCGGCACCTGCCCGGCGGTGTCGACGAGTACCTGCAGCGCGTCGACCACGAGGCGGCGCAGGCGGGCGGCGGCACCGCGCCGGTCAAGGAACAGAAGGCGGAGCGCACCGGCGGGCCGAGCGCGGCCGAGGTGCGCGCGGCGAAGAAGGAAGTCTCGCGCGTCGAGCGGCAGATCGACAAACTCGACCAGCGCGTGGAGAAGCTGCACGCGCAGATGGCCGAGCACGCCACCGACTTCGCGAAGATCGCCGAACTGGACGCGAGCCTCAAGGCGCTGCAGGACGAGCGCGGGCTGCTGGAAGACGAGTGGCTCAACCTCGCGGAGCTGATCTCCGAGTAGCTGGCGGGAAACGGGTCAGGGGAGGCCTGATAGCCTCACGCCGCCCCTGACCCCTCGTTTCCGCCGGAGCTGCGACATGGCTTCCCACATGCCCGTCAACCACTCCCTGCGCCCGCTGTACCGCGCGCTGGCCCTGTTCGCCGGGCTGTTCGTGCTGGCGTTCGGGCTGCTCGGCTACCTCGACAGCCAGGGTGAGCCGCTGTTCTACCAGGGCGAGTCCAGCGCCCTCGGGCTGAAGACGAACCCCGCCTTCTCGTACGCGAGCATCGCCGCCGGCGCCGCCGTGCTGCTCGCCACGCTGGTCGGCCGCAACCTGGACCGCTTCGTCGACATGTGGGTCGGCGTCGGCTTCATGCTCGCGGGCACCGCGATGCTGGCCCTGATGCACACCGACTCGAACGTGCTCAACTTCGAGATGGCGACCTGCATCGTCTCGTACCTCATCGGCTCGGTCCTGTTCACTGCCGGCATGTACGTCAAGGTCGGCCCCGCCGCGAAGGCCGCCGCCGAGGAGAAGCACCGCCTCAGCCAGGCCTGATTGCTGCGAATCGGTCCCGCCGGGACACTCCCGGCGGGACACTGGGGTCATGCATATCCCGGTCAATCACCGACTAAGGCCCCAGTGGCGCTTCCTGGCGGGACTGTCGGGTGCGTATCTGCTGACCTTCGGCATCGTCGGCGCCATCCGCACCGCCGGTGAACCGTTCTTCAGCCGCGAGGACACCGAGGCGCTCGGCCTGAAGACCAACCCCGCGTTCGCCTGGCTGTCGATCATCGTCGGCGCGATCGTGCTCGTCGGCGCGATCATCGGCCGCAACATCGACCACTTCATCAACATCTGGGGCGGCGCGGTCTTCCTGCTGGCAGGGCTCATCATGCTCACCGTCATGCAGACGCCGCTGAACAAGCTCAACTACGAGATCTCCACCTGCGTGGTCTCGTTCATCATCGGCACGATCATGCTGATCGCCGGGCTGTACGGCAAGGTCGGCACCCCGGCCGAGTCCATCGCCGAAGAGGTGCTGCGCCACAGCACCCGCCCCGGCGACAAGTTCGCCGTCAAACCGCACGCCAACAAGTAAGGGTTACTTGTTGCCCTTGCGGGTCAGCAGGACGGGCTTGGCCTCCAGCTGCGCCAGCCCGTTCCAGCACAGGTTCACCAGGTGCGCGGCCACCGTCTCCTTGCGCGGCTTGCGCACCTCCAGCCACCAGCGGCCGGTCAGCGCCACCATGCCCACCAGCGCCTGCGAGTACAGCTCTGCGAGCTTCGGGTCGTACCCACGCGCCTTGAACTCGGCGCCGAGGATGTGCTCGACCTGGTGCGCGACATCGTTGAGCACCGACGAGAAGTTGCCCGAAGAGGACATCACCGGCGACTCGCGCACCAGCACGCGGAAGCCGTTGGTCTCCTCCTCGATGTAGTCCAGCAGCGCCAGCGCCGCCTGCTCCAGCAGCTCGCGGGGGTGGCCCGCAGTCAGCGCCGAGGTGACCCGGGTCAGCAGGGAGGTGACCTCGCGGTCCACCACCACGGCGTACAGGCCTTCCTTGCCGCCGAAGTGCTCGTACACCACAGGTTTGGAGACCTTGGCGCGGGAGGCGATCTCCTCGATCGAGGTCGCGTCGAAACCGCGCTCGGCGAACAGCTGCCGGCCGACGGCGATCAGCTGCTCGCGGCGCTGGGAGAAACTCATCCGCACCCGTGAGCCGGTCTTCGGGGCGGCAGCCTGCCGGGCCGGCCGGGCGTCACGGGAGTCGTCTGCCACGCCCCCATCCTGCCAGGAGGACGGGGGCGGTGTGGGAGTGCCGGTCGTGTCGACAGTCACCGGGCGAGCTTGAGCTCGGCGTCGCGGTCGATCATCTTCGCCTGGAGCCGGTCGGCCTTGGGCCACTTGACGTTCGTCGCCCAGCCGAACTTCTCGAAGAACCAGATCACCCGGGCCGAGATGTCGATCTGGCCGCGCATCACACCGTGCCGGGCACAGGTCGGGTCCGAGTGGTGCAGGTTGTGCCAGCTCTCGCCGAACGACATGATCGCCAGCGGCCAGAAGTTCGACGCCTTGTCACCCTCGCGCATCTCGAACGGGCGCTCGCCGTACACGTGGCAGACCGAGTTGATGGCCCAGGTGACGTGGTGCAGCAGGCCGATGCGGATCAGGCCGGCCCAGAAGAACGCGGTCAGCGCGCCCTGCCACGACATGGTCACCAGGCCGCCGACGACGGCCGGTGCGAACGCGGTGGTCAGCGACAGCAGGCCGAACATCTTGTCGACCTTGGCGATGTCCTTGTCGGCCAGCAGGTCCGGCGCGAAACGCTTGCGGTTGGACAGCTCGCGGGCGAACAGCCAGCCCACGTGGGCGTGGAACATGCCCTTGGTCAGGCCCTTGAACGAGTTGCCGAAGCGCCACGGCGAGTGCGGGTCGTCCTCGAGGTCGGAGTACTGGTGGTGGCGGCGGTGGTCGGCGACCCACTGGGTCGGCGAGCCCTGCACGGCCATCGCGCCGGCGACCGCCAGCGTCACGCGCAGCCAGCGCGTCGCCTTGAACGAGCTGTGCGTCAGGTAGCGGTGGTAGCCGACCGTGATACCGAGGCCCGTCACCACGTACATCACCGCGAAGATCACCACGTCGGTGACGTTCAGCCAGCCGCCCCAGGCGACCGGGACCACAGCGAACAGCGCCAGGAACGGCAGGACCACGAAGGCCCAGAGCCCGATCAAGGTGCCCCTGGACTGGGCTCCCTCGGTCAGCGGCTTCTGCCCGCGTGCAGTCGCCGCGGTGCCGGTAGGCGTGTCGATGGCTGTCGTGGTCATGGCACCTCGCTGGAGCTGGTGGAAGGCATATTTTGTGCTACCTACGACACCGTAACCTACGGGACCGTAGTTTGACAGATCCCGTCCCTGTGAATTTCCCGCACAAAGGGTCGTACGCCCGTTCTAACGTCATCGGGTGGCCAAGCCGGAACTTCGTGAACAGGCCGTGGTGCTGCGCCAGGCAGGGTGCTCGGTGCCGGACATCGCGTCAAGGCTGGGCGTCGCTCGGTCCACCGCCTTCCAGTGGGTTCGTCACATCCCGCTCGACTCGGATGTCGCGGCAGCCGAGCGCCGCCGTGCCCACTCGCGTGCCATGACCGACGCGCGCTGGGGAAGGCACCGGGTGCAGACCGCGCAGCGCAGGCAGGATGCGCAGGGCGTCGGGCAGGCGGTCGTCGAGAAGCTGACCGAGCGGGATCTCGCACTGCTGGGCGCGGTGATCTTCTGGTGCGAGGGGACCAAGGAGAAGCCCTGGCGGGCCAACGACGGCCGCGTGACGATCACCAACACGGATCCCCGCCTGCTGCGGATCTTCATCCGGTTCCTGGAGTCGGTCGGCGTCAGCCGCAGCGAACTCAGCTACCGCGTGAGCATCCACGAGACGGCCGATCCGGACGAGGCGGCGCGCTGGTGGGCCGCTCAGCTCGACGTGCCGCTGGAGTGTTTTCGCAGAGCGACCCTGAAGCGGCACCGTCCCACCAGCACACGACACAACCAGGGAGAGGGATACCACGGCTGCCTCGTGGTGACCGCACGGCGCAGGCGGGAACTCTATTGGCGGATCGAGGGGATCATCGACGAACTCGATCGCCGCACCGGTGCAGCGTCCGCGGACGAACCACGATAAGCTTTGGCGCCGGATGGGGCGTGGAGTAATGGCAGCTCACCAGACTTTGAATCTGGAAGGTCCTGGTTCGAATCCAGGCGCCCCAGCTAGCAAGCCAAGTAAGGAGATGGGCAGCTCGTGACTCGTACGGTGATCGTCCTCGCAGCGGGCGAGGGTAAGCGGATGAAGTCGGATCTGCCGAAGATGCTGCATCCATTGCTCGGCCGCTCCCTGGTCGGCCACGTGCTGGCGGCCGCCGCGCCGCTCGCGGCGGAGCGCACCCTGGCCGTGGTCGGCAACCGCGCCGACCAGGTCACCGCACACCTCGCCGAGATCGCGCCGGACGTGGCGACCGCGCTGCAGGCCCAGCAGAACGGCACGGGCCACGCGGTGCGCATCGCGATCGAGGCGCTCGGCGAGCTGGACGGCACGGTCGTCGTGCTCAACGGCGACGTGCCGCTGCTGCGGGCGCAGACGCTGCGGGACCTGGTCGAGGCGCACGAGTCGGCGGGCGCGGCGGCGACCGTGCTGGGCGCGTCGGTGCCGGACCCGACCGGTCTGGGCCGGCTGGTCCGCGACGCCGACGGCGGACTGTCCCGCATCGTCGAGGAGCGTGACGCGACGCCGGAGCAGCGGGCGATCCGCGAGATCAACGCGGGCATCTACGCCTTCGACGCGGCCGCGCTGCGGACCGCGCTGGCGAAGCTGACCACCGACAACGACCAGGGCGAGGAGTACCTCACCGACGTCTTCGAGCTGTTCGTCACGGAGGGCTCGCCGGTGCGCGTGCACCTGGCCGGTGACGCGACCGAGACGCTGGGCTGCAACGACCGGGCCGAGCTGGCCTCGCTGCGGGCACTGCTGCGCGACCGGATCAACCTCGGCCTGATGCGCGACGGGGTGACCATCGTCGACCCGGCCACGACCTGGGTCGACGCCACGGTGACCGTGGAGCGCGACGCGCTGCTGGAGCCGAACGTGCAGCTGCGCGGCGCGACCAGCGTCGGCACGGGCGCGGTGGTCGGCCCGGACGTGACGCTGATCGACACGATCGTGGGCGAGCAGGCCCAGGTGGTGCGGGCGCACGCGGTGCAGGCCGAGATCGGCCCGAACGTGTCCGTGGGCCCGTACGCGTACCTGCGTCCGGGGGCGCGGATCGGGCGCAAGGGCAAGGTCGGCACGTTCGTCGAGATCAAGAACGCGTCGCTGGGCGAGGGCACCAAGGTCCCGCACCTGACGTACGTGGGTGACGCGACGATCGGCGAGCAGACCAACATCGGCGCGGGCAACCTGTTCGCGAACTACAGCGGCAGCACCAAGAGCCACACCGTGATCGGCTCGCACGTGAAGACGAGCTGTGACACGACGTTCGTGGCGCCGGTGCAGGTCGGCGACGGCGCGTACACGGCGGCCGGTTCGGTGATCGACAAGGACGTGCCGCCGGGGGCGCTGGCCGTGGCGCGGGCGCACCAGCGCAACATCGAGGGCTGGGTGCGCCGGTCCCGTCCGGGCAGCGCGGCGGCGGAGGCGGCCGAGCGGGCCGAGTCGGCGCGGCAGAACGCCCCCGAAGAGGGCTGACCCGCACGAGTGTGAGAAAAGGCGCGGCCCTCGGGGGTCGCGCCTTCTTCGTCTGCGGAGTGGGCCGGTCAGCGGCGGCCGGGCTGCTCGTCCTCGTCCTCGAGCCAGCCGCGTTTGGCGGCCTCGGCCCCGAGGGAGAACTGGTTCTTCGCACCGGTGGTCTGCTTGAGGCTGGCGATGTGGTCGTGCACGGCACGCTCGCTGAGGAAGACCAGTTTGGTGATGGTCTGCACGGTGAAGCCCGCGGCGAGCAGCAGGAGGATCCGGCGCTGAACGAGCGTCGGTTCTCCGGACCGGTCCCTGGCCATCGAGCGCAGCCTTTCTGTACGGGCACTTGTGCTTAACGAAGGTAGCGCCCGCCGTCGGGGGCGGGCAAGGCACCCCGGTGTCACCTGCGTGAACTCCGAGGCAAGCGGTCTGTCCGTGATCTGTCGCACCCGGGAACGGGCTTGCTGGCCGGTTGGCGAACCGCCGGGAGAGGATGAACCGAAAAGGTGATACTGACCGCAGACCATCGTGAAGGGGCGGCAAGCCGATGGGCAGCATCGTCACTGAGAACCGCAAGAACCTGATGCTTTTCTCGGGCCGGGCCTACCCCGAGCTCGCGAAGGAGATCGGCGAGGTGCTGGGCGTGGGGGTGACCCCGACGACGGCATACGACTTCGCCAGCGGTGAGACGTTTGTCCGTTACAAGGAGTCCGTCCGTGGTTCGGACGCCTTCATCGTGCAGTCCATGACCCAGCCGGTGAACAACTGGATCATGGAAACCCTGCTGATGATCGACGCGGCGAAGCGTGGTTCGGCCAAGCGCATCACCGTGGTGCTGCCGTTCTATCCGTACGCCCGCCAGGACAAGAAGCACCGCGGCCGGGAGCCGATCTCCGCCCGCCTCATCGCGGACCTGCTCAAGACGGCCGGCGCGAACCGCATCCTG
This sequence comes from Catellatospora sp. NPDC049133, assembly GCF_040648455.1. Classification (NCBI taxonomy): domain Bacteria; kingdom Bacillati; phylum Actinomycetota; class Actinomycetes; order Micromonosporales; family Micromonosporaceae; genus Catellatospora; species Catellatospora sp. NPDC049133. Next base: position 5,198 of record NZ_JBEZDT010000008.1, on the reverse strand, counting down.
ACGGTCGACCTGCACACCGCCCAGATCCAGGGCTTCTTCGACGGCCCGGTGGACCACCTGTTCGCGATGGACGTGCTGGCCGACTACGTGCAGGCCAACTACGGCCACCGCGAGCTGACCGTGGTGTCGCCGGACTCGGGCCGGGTGCGCGTCGGCGAGCGCTGGACCGACCGCCTCGGCGGCTGTCCGCTGGCGTTCATCCACAAGACCCGCGACCCGCTCAAGCCGAACCAGGTGGTGGCGAACCGGGTCATCGGCGAGGTCGCCGGGCGCACCTGCATCCTGGTCGACGACATGATCGACACTGCGGGCACGATCTGCAAGGCCGCGGACATCCTGTTCGACAACGGCGCCGCGGACGTCATCGTGACCACCACGCACGCCGTGCACTCCGACCCGGCCACCGAGCGCTTGAAGAACAGCCGGATCAGCGAGGTCATCGTGACCAACACGCTGCCGCTGGGTTCGGACAAGCAGTTCGACAAGCTGACCGTGCTGTCCATCGCGCCGCTGCTGGCCCGCGCGATCCGCGAGGTCTTCGACGACGGCTCGGTCACGACCCTCTTCGGCGGCCTCAGCTGACCCGCCCTCCGGCTTGATCTCTCGACTTGCCTGGCAGATGTGCGTATCGCACCGCAAGATACGCCCGTTTGCCAGGCAAGTCCGACGATCACGGTCAGGCCTGCGCAGGCCGGGTGACATGGGTCGCCCCGCCGGGGATCACCGAAAGTGATCGGGTACAGTAATCGGGTTGCCACGGCGAGGGTGCCCTGCGGGTCGAAAAGCCTGTTGATGGCGCCGTGATCGACGCGGTGCTCCGGGTCATGGTTACCCCGCGCGCCCTCGTTCGCTCGGCCTGACAGAGACCCGTTGAGCAGGAGAAGAATCGTGTCTGAAGTAAAGATCAGCGCCGAGCCGCGTACCGAGTTCGGCAAGGGCGGCGCGCGCCGCACCCGCCGCGCGGGCCTCGTGCCCGCCGTCATCTACGGTCACGGTGAGGCCCCGCGCCACATCGCCGTCCCGGCCCGTGAGTTCGCCGCCGCGATCCGCCACGGTGGCATCAACACCGTCTTCGAGCTGGTCGGCCCCGACGGCACCAAGACCCTGGCCCTGCCGAAGGCCATCCAGCGCGACCCGCTGAAGGACACCTTCGAGCACATCGACCTGATCATCGTCAAGCGCGGCGAGCAGGTCACCGTCGACGTTCCGGTGCACCTGGTCGGCGAGGCCGCCAAGGGCACGCTGGTCATGCACGAGCACGACAAGATCTCGATCATCGCCGAGGCGCTGCACCTGCCGGAGTTCGTCGAGGCCTCGATCGAGGGCCTGGAGGCCGGCTCGCACGTCACCGCCGGTGACATCAAGCTGCCGAAGGGCGCGCAGCTGGCCGTCGAGGCCGACACCATGGTCGCCGTGGTGACGCAGGCCCCGACCGCCGAGCAGCTCGAGGGCGAGACCGCCGAGGCTCCGGAGGCCGCCGAGGCCGAGGCCGCCGAGGCTGCCGAGACCGTGGCCGCCGAGGCCTGATCCACGTTCGCCCGTGGCGTCCTTCATGCTGTAGAAGCGTGAAGGACGCCACGAGTGTATTCAGGGGAGTGTTGATGGAGCAGGCCGCACCGTGGCTGATCGTGGGCCTGGGCAATCCGGGGCCGCAGTATGCCGGCAACCGGCACAACGTCGGGTTCTTCATCGCCGACCTGCTGGCCGATCGCACCGGCGTGAAGTTCGGCCGGCACCGCAAGGCCGTCGCCGACGTGGCCGAGGCGCGGCTGGGCTACGGCGTGGACGCGCCGCGGCTGGTGCTGGTGAAGCCGTTGACCTACATGAACCTGTCCGGCGGGCCCGCCGCGGCGCTGAGCCAGTTCTACAAGGTGCCGGTCGAGCAGATCATCGCGGTGCACGACGAGCTGGACATCCCGTACGGGCAGTTGCGGTTGAAGGTGGGCGGCGGCGAGGGCGGCCACAACGGGCTGCGTTCGATGAGCAAGTCGCTGGCCACCAAGGAGTACCTGCGGGTGCGGTTCGGGGTGGGCCGGCCGCCCGGCCGCCAGGACCCGGCGGACTTCGTGCTGTCCGACTTCTCCACCGTGGAGCGCAAGGAGCTGGACTTCCTGGTGGACCGGGCGGCGGACGCGGTCGAAGCGATCGTCAAGGGCGGCCTGGCCGCCGCTCAGCAGACGTACCACACCGCCTGATCCCGGACAGTTTTCCGCCGTCACATTTGCCCCTTTCTCGCGTTGTAACCGTCAGGCGCATCTGCCACAGACCAGTTTCCGCAGGTCATTCGCAGGTGCCGCCGGGTCGTGACGGGGGGCATTCATGGAGCAGCGCCGAGACGACGATCGGCGCGGCCCGCGGCCCTACCCGCAGCGCCACCGGCACATCGACGCGTCCGGGGCGCTGTCCTATACCGCCACGCCGACCCCGGCGGGTCCGGCGCCGTTCAGCCCCGCGCCGGTGGGCCTGGTCGCGGTACGCCCGCAGACGCCCCAGCACCGGCCCCCGGCGGGACGCCGGCCGCTGCACCGGGGCAGCACCCACATCGGCACGCCGGTGCGCGTGCTCGACCGCCGCAAGGGCTGGGAGCAGCGCTACCTGCGTACGCTGCTCGGCTCCGATCTGCTCGTCGGCGCGGCCGCGGGCGTGCTCGTCTACATGCTGCGCTTCGGCACCTCGATCACGCCGTACACCAGCACCTACGTCCTGCTGTCGCTGGCGCTGCCGTTCGCGCTCGTCGCGTCGCTGGCGCTGACCAGGGCCTACGACAAGCGTTACCTGTACGTCGGCACGCAGGAGTACGACCGGGTCATGCGCGGCGGGCTGTGGCTGATCGCGACCGCGGCCGTCGGCTCGTACGCCCTCGAACTGCCCACCGCCCGCTCGTACGTGCTGATCGCGCTGCCCGCCGCCACCGGCACGCTGGTGCTGACCCGGTTCCTGATCCGCAAGTCGCTGCACCGGCGGCGTGAGCGCGGCGACTGCCTGCGCCGGGTCGTCGTGGTCGGGCACGAACTGGCCATCATCGGCCTGACCCGGCAACTGTGCCGCGAGCGTTTCCACGGGCTGGAGGTCGTCGGGGCGTGCGTGCCGCGCGGCAGCGACGGCCGCGTCGGCCTGCCCGTGTACGGCACGTTCGAGGACGTCGCGCCGGCCGTGCGGGCCGCGGGCGCGGACACCGTGATCGTGCTCAGCTGCCCAGAGCTCGACGGGCACGCGCTGCGCCGGATGGCCTGGCAGCTGGAGCGCGACGAGACCGACCTGATCGTGGCCAGCTCCCTGATCGACGTCGCCGGCGGGCGCACGACCATTCGCCCGGTCGACGGGCTGCCGATGTTGCACGTGGAACATCCGCGGCTGTCCGGCGGCAGCCGGGTGATGAAGGAGCTGATGGACCGGGTCGGCGCGGCGCTGCTGCTGGTGCTGTCCGCGCCGCTGCTCGTGGTGATCGCGATGGCGCTGCGCATCGACTCGCCCGGACCGGCCCTGTTCAAGCAGGTACGGGTCGGCAGGGACGGCCGCGAGTTCGTCATCTACAAGTTCCGTACCATGTACACCGACGCCGAGGCACGGCTTGCCGAGCTGAAGCATCTCAACGAGCACGACGGAGTGCTGTTCAAGATCCGGGACGATCCGCGGGTGACCGCGATGGGCCGCTGGATGCGCCGCTACTCGCTGGACGAGCTGCCGCAGTTGCTGAACGTGCTGCTGGGGCAGATGTCGCTGGTGGGGCCGCGGCCGCCACTGCCCCGCGAGGTTGCCGAATACGCCGCCGACGTGTGGCGCAGGCTGGCGGTGAAGCCCGGCATGACAGGACTCTGGCAGGTCTCCGGGCGATCCGACCTGCCGTGGGAGGAGGCGGTCCGTTTGGACCTCCGCTATGTCGAGAACTGGTCAATGTCCATGGACCTGCTCATACTCCTGCGTACGCTGACCGCCGTTGCCCGTAGCTCTGGAGCGTACTGATGCCCCCGGTGGAAGACGGCGCCTTCGCCGTATGGCTGGCCCGACAGGCCGGCGACCTGCTGCTCGCCCTGCGCGACGAACTTGGTTTCGACGACCCGGCCGGCCTGCGCGCCGCCGGTGACAAGCGCTCGCACGACCTGCTCATGACCGAGCTGGGCCGCTGGCGGCCCGCCGACGCGGTGCTGAGCGAGGAGGGCGTCGACGACCCCGCCCGGCTCACCGCCAACCGGCTGTGGATCATCGACCCGCTGGACGGCACCCGCGAGTTCGGCGAGCAGGGCCGCGCCGACTGGGCCGTGCACGTGGCGCTGTGGCGGCGTACCGGCGAGAGCACCGGCGTGCTCGCCGCGGGGGCCGTCGGCCTGCCCGCGCAGCAGCGGGTGCTCGGCAGCGAGCCGGCCGCACCGTACCCGCCGCTGTCCCCCGAGGTCGCCGCCGGCGGCCCGATCCGCATCGCGACCAGCCGCACCCGCCCGCCGTACTTCCTGGCCGCCGTCGCCGAGCAGGTCGGCGCCCAGCTGGTGCCGATGGGCTCGGCCGGCGCGAAGATCGCCGCCGTGGTCACCGGTGAGGTCGACGCCTACATCCACGGCGGGGGCCAGTACGAGTGGGACTCGGCCGCTCCGGTCGCCGTCGCTGCTGCGGCGGGACTGCACACCTCGCGCATCGACGGCTCGCCGCTGATCTACAACCAGTCGGACGCGAGCCTGCCCGATCTCCTCGTCTGCCGCCGCGATCTGGCCGCTGACCTGCTGTCGGCCGTGTCACAGCATTCTTGATCGGTAAGCGCGACCGCGTGTAGGGTTAATTCCCGAGTAATTCACTAGGAAAGGTCTGGATATGATCCAGCCTGCGTCTGAGCAGCCGGCTGCGTACCGGGTCTCCCACCTCGACGCTCTCGAAGCAGAGAGCGTCTTCGTGATGCGGGAGGTGGTGGCGGAGTTCGAGCGTCCGGTGCTGCTGTTCTCGGGTGGCAAGGATTCGATCGTGATGCTGCGCCTGGCGCAGAAGGCGTTCGCCCCGGGCCGGATTCCTTTCCCGGTGATGCACGTGGACACGGGGCACAACTTCCCCGAGGTCCTCGAATACCGGGACCGGCGGGTGGACGAGCTCGGCCTGCAGCTGATCGTGGCGTCGGTGCCGGAGGCGATCGCGCGTGGTCTGGTGACCGAGCCTGCTGGTGGTTCGCGGAACCGGATCCAGACGCCGGTGCTGTTGGACGCGGTGGACAAGTA